>JBATLA010000390.1:0-7956 GCA_049669945.1 Polyangiales bacterium
GCCCAAAGCTGAACCCGCTGCGCAAACGGCGACCGTGGAGGAGGCTGCGCTGCCCAAGAAGAGCAAGCCGCCCGCAAGCAATGCCCGCCGACGACGGCCGGCGCCGAGCCGCCCCGCAACTCCACGACAGCGTGACTCACCGAACAAACAACCCCCTGATCTGGTGACCGAATGGTAAAGCTAATGTATCTGACTCTGGTCTTGGCGATCACCTTGGGCGTGGACGCGGGGCCCTTGTGCTCGACGGCGGGAGCGCAAGCGGCTGCCGTGCAAGATGTCGGGGCGTCCGAAGAGCGAGCGCGCCGGCTCTTCGAAGAAGGCCTGTCACTGTCGCAGTCTGCACGCTGGGCCGAGGCTCTATCCGCGTTTCGCCGCTCGGCGGAATTGGTGCCCCGCGGTAGTACGTCCTACAACATTGCCAACGCTCTCTATCGTTTGGGCCGACCGGCAGACGCGTTGTTGGAGCTGGATCGTCATGCTGCCATGCCTGAAGTGCAGGCCGACGAGGCAGCGATGGAGCGCGAAGCCGTGTTGCGCACACTGCTCTTCGAGTGGGTCGCGGAAGTGCGCCTCACGGTGACGCCGGCAGACGCGATGGTCTTCGTCGACGGCGGGGTTTCGTCGCTCAGCGGCGCGGAGCGTCTTCTTCGCTTGAACCCGGGCACCCATTCCATCCGTATTGTCCATGAGGGTTACTTGAGCTCGCTGCGAGAGATCCGAGTCGAGCGGGGAAGCCGCGAATCTTACGCAATCGTGCTCGAGCCGGTGACACCGCAGCCGATGGAGTCGCTGAAGGTCATACCTGCTGGCCGCACAGTCACCGAATCGGCTTCGGACGATCGCAAGCCGTTCGTGAAGCGTCCGGGGTTCTGGGTCATGATCGGCGCGATTGTAGTCGTCGGCGTAGGCACCGGTGTCGCTGTGGCGCTGACCCGCAAAGACGACGCGCCTGAGTGCGGGACCACGGGTAGCTGCGCGACGACGCAGGGGCTCAGAGTGGCGTCGTTCTGAGGGCGACAGCGATCCCGGCCACTTCCGAGCCGCTGCCTTCGAACGTTCCGTCGTCGGTCACGACCGTCACGTTCACGGTCCGATCAGGGCGCGCGCGGTCGCCCTCTTCGGCTTCGATGCGCACCAGGACCTCGTCGCCTGTCTGCTCCGCGACGTACGTGGTCAGCAGGTAGTCACCTTCCTCGTATTCGTAGCCTTCGCCAGCATCCTCGTAGAGAACGCCCTGCGCCCGGCCGTCGGCATCCAAGGAAACGATGAGGGTCAGCGGCTCCAGCAGCGCTTCGGTGGTGCTCTGGACGATACGGCCCGCCGCAATGATCGCGCCGCCACGGAGCTTGAGGACAGGTAGTGCCGGAGTCGCGGCCGGGTCTTCACCAACCAATGTGAAGTTTCGCCAGATTCCGGATGGAAGGTTGAATTCGTGCGAGTCGCCCTCCGTGAGCACCGGAACTACGAGCAGGTCGGCACCGAGCAAGAACGCGTGGTCCTCCGCCCGGAGCGCGGCGTTCGCGGGCTCCGCAAAGAAGACTGGCCGCCAAACCGGAAGACCATTGAGCGACGACGCACGGAACAGGGTATAGATGTAGGGCAGCAATCGATAGCGGCGCTCGATGGCGGCTTTCGAGATCGCCTCGACCTCGGGCCCGAACGACCAGGGCTCCTGGTCCGCCGAGAGCTGGACCGTATGCGAGCGGCTGAACGGGAAGAGGGCTCCAACACCGATCCAGTGCGCGTAGAGCTCGGGTGTCGGTGTCTTGAAGAAGCCACCGATGTCCGGTCCGGCGAACGGCTGCCCCGACAGGCCCATGTTGAGTGTCATGCTCACCGACCAATAGAGATGATCCCAGGTCGCCGAGTTGTCGCCGGTCCACATCGCGGCGTAGCGCTGCCCGCCGACGTAGTTGGAGCGCGACAGCAAGAAGGGCCGTCTCTCGGGACGCGCTAGCTTCATGCCTTCATGCGTCGCCTGCGACATCAGCATGCCGTAGCCGTTGTGGTAGCGTGCGTGGGTATCGGGGGGCAGCTCGTCCCCTCCGACGTGAAGCAAGTCCTCGGGGAACGCTGTGCCCTGAGGAAACACGATCGAAGGCTCGTTGAAGTCGATCCAGATCCCATCGATGCCGTTGTCGAGGAACTCTGGGATGTAGCTCTGCCACCAAGCTCGGGTGTCGGGATTCGTGTAGTCCGGCCAAACCGAGTTGCCGAGCGGCCAACTTCGACCCGTGAAGAGCTTGCCGTCGGGCCGTCGGAGGAAGTGATCTCCTTCGAGGCCCTCATCGTACACGAAGTACCCCGTCTTCTGCTGCACCGCCGGGTCGAGAATCCAAACCGACTTGAATCCGCGATCGTGGAGGTAGTCGTTTAGACCGGGGGGATCCGGAAACTTGTCGGCACTGAAGGTGAAGATCCGAAACTCATCCATGTAGTCGATGTCAATCCAGATCACGTCGCAGGGGATCGAGCGCGCGCGGAATTCATCCGCGATCTCTTTGACGCGGTCGTCGGGGGCGTACGTCCAACGCGCCTGCTGGTAGCCAAGCGCCCACAGAGGCGGAAGCTCGAGCGTTCCCGTTAGCTCGGCAAGCTTGATGAGAACTTCCTGTGGCGTCTCCCCCTCGATGACGATGACCGGGAAGGGGGCTCGAGCCGTGAACTTGATTCCGTTGCGAAGGTCGATCTCGGTCCGGTATGTGGTGTCGGCGAACGCACCGAAGGAAGAGCCGTCGGCGCGCGTTCCGAGCACCCACGGGTGCGCCTGGAAGAGACGTGGCGTTTCGTCGTCGTACTCGCCCGGTGAGGTGCCGGGTTCAGCGTCTGGGTTCCAGGGCTGTTCGCCCCATGTCTCGGTGACGAAACCGCTTCGTTCGAGTGGCCCCGCGATTTCGCCCGTGCCGTAGAGAGTGGTGCCCTCGTCGATCGGAATCGCCGCGCGGTAACTCTCGCCATCGATGGACAGCACCGGCCGGGTAGGCCAGTCGGCGGGCACTCCATCGGTCGGCGGCATCGGCTCGAGCAGGGCCAACGATGCGGGGATGTCCTCGCAGGCGACTTCGGAGGGGCTGAATCGGGCCACACCTTCGCTGATCAGGCCCTCGCCCGAAGGACATGAGCTCGTTTGCTCGGAGGAGGTGCAGGCCGCGAGGAGCAGGAGCCCGATGAGCGCGGCAAAGCATGCGCGACTGAAAAGCATGCGCGAAGCATGCCTAAGCCGCGCGTCGCGCGCCAGCGCAAAGGCTCGTGGATTTGCGAACGCGGGTCAGGGCGTGACGATGTTGAACGTCCCGCTTGGCTTGTCGAACAGACGAAAGAAGCTGACGAGGTCGAGGCGGCTGCCTTCGATCTCGAGGTCGTCGCCGAAGAGCGTGTCCTTGAGTCCCGCTCGGCCGGCAATCATCTGAAGAAAGAGGCCCTTCGTGATTCTGAGGGTCACGTTCGCGTCCGGGTGCGGGTCGCGGGTATAGTGCCGCAGGACGGAGTTCTGGAGCTCGAGAACGTACGATGTGCCGATGTCAGAGAAGACGAGGTTCACAATCATCTCTTTCCCTTCAGCCTTCTCGGGATTGAGACGCGTCGCCATGGCGTCGAGGAATCGCTCGATGGGTGCGTGTTTCAGCATGTCGATCGCCGAAGCCAGATCGACGCCAACCTCGGGTCCACCGTGACGAAGCTCGAAGGCGCCGGTGAGATAGGAATCGCGCCAAGGCCCCGACTCCGCTTGGTAGCCGAGCTGGTCATACACCTCGGCCAGGAGGTCCTTCGCTTCTTGCTTGTCCGGGTCGGCAAAAACTAGGTGATTCAAGACTTCGGCAGCCCATCGGTAGTCGCCTTGGTCGTAGGCCGACTCTGCGTTCTGCATCAGATTGGCGGCGCCTCCTGCGAGCTCGACGTATTTCGCCCCGGCTTCGGCTGGCGGAAGCGGGTTCAGGTTCGCGGGGTTTCCGTCGTACCAGCCAAAGTAGCGCTGATACACCGCCTTTGCGTTGTGACTGAGGGTCCCGTAGTAGCCGCGGTTTGGAAAGGACTCACGAAGCCGCTTTGGCAGCCGGAGTTGCTCGGCGATCTCGCGGGGTGTCAGGCCCACGAGCGCGAGGCGCATCGTCTGGTCGTGGATGTACTTGTACATGTCACGCTGCTTTTCCAGGAAGTCGATGATTCGGTCGTTGCCCCAGATCGGCCAGTGGTGGCTGCCGAAATAGACCTCGGCCTCGCCGAAGATCTGGATGATCTCGTCGATGTAGCCCGACCACTTGAGGGCATCACGTACCTTTGCGCCGCGTAGCGTGTACAGGTTGTGCATGTTGTGCGAGACGACCTCGGCACCGCAGAAGGTCTTCTGGTCGGGCAGGTAGAACGTGAGCTCTGCGGGCGCCTCCGATCCTGGCGCGCTCTGAAAGATCAGCTTCACGCCGTCGATGGTCATCTCGGTGGGTGTCTTCCGAATGACGGTCGTGGGCGGAAGAATACCGATCGTTCCAAAGGCCGGGCCCTTGCCGAGCCCCGACCCAACGTGGCCACGCTCTCCTCGCGGAAGATTCTTGCCGTACATGAAGATCGAGCGCCTCCCCATGGTCACCCCCGCCAGGATGTTCTCGCTCGTCGCCTCTTCGAGAAAATGCTCGGGCGCGATGATGGGGACTTTTCGTTCGTCGGCCTCATCGGCCGACATGATCCCGAGCACGCCGCCGAAGTGATCGACGTGACTGTGCGTGAAAATGATGGCTGAAATGGGCTTGTCCCCGAGGTGCTTGCGCGCGAACGCCATCGCCGCGCGCGCCGTCTCTTCAGCCGTCAGCGGGTCGACCACGATCCATCCCGTTTGTCCGTCGATGAGCGTCATGTTCGCGAGATCGAAGCCCCGAAGCTGATGGATGCCCTCGGTCACCTTGAAGAGGCCGTGGATGTTGTTGAGCTGCGCCTGCCGCCAAAGGCTCGGATTCACGCTTCCAGGCGGCGTTCCGTCCATGAATCGGTACGCCGTCATGTCCCAAACCGGCGTGCCGTCCTCGAGGTCCACGCGGAGATCGGGATCGCTCGCGACTAGGCCACGCCTGGCGTCCTCGAAATCCTGTTGGTCTGATAGGGGCAGCGCTGCTGCGACTGCGGCGTTGTTGGAGGCCGTCTGTGCGGTGGCGGCGCTGTTTCCAGCCAAGTCGGGCGCAGAGTCCCCCGGATCGAAAACAGGCGGCGCCGTCTTTTCGGTGCACGCGCTCGGCACCAAGGCGCACAAGAGCGCGATCCCAATCGGACGATGCATAGACTTGCCCTCCAAAGTAGGGCGAGCCTACGGGATGGCGCCTAGGAATGGAACCGTCAGGGGCTCGGTTCTCGGATCAAATAGGCGCCGACATCGTCGCCGAGAATCTCCCATCGGTTCGAGTCACGGCTTCGATTCGGGCCAAACGAGTAGATGAAGACCGAGTGTCGCCCGTTTTCCCGATCGCAGCGGTCGCGAATCCAGTATGGAGAGCTCCAGGGGTCGATGAAGAACTCGGTGCGCGCCTCACGCGGCTCCTCCTCGGCGAGGCTCGCGAACTTCCCGGTCGCGAGCGGCCGGATATACTTCTTCTTCTCCACAAACGTATAGAGCCGCTTGTGGAGCCCGCACTTGGTCACGGTGGCACGGTTCTTCGCTTTCGCGAGGGCGATCAAGTCGTCTTTGAGGGCTTCGGTTTCGGCGCGCGCTTGAACGAGATCGCTGGGATCGTCGCTCTGCCGGTTCTGTGACCAATAAGCGGTGCCGAATCCGAGCATCACGACGAACATGGGAAGGACCACAGCGCGCGATACCTTGGTTGGGCTGCGCTCCGGCGCAAAGTGCGCGGCGTTCGCCATCGCGGCGAAGAGGAACGCGAAGCCGAGCGCGCACTCCACAATTTCACCGGTGAACTTCCACGGGTATTGAAGGTGGATCCAGAACACGGCCAACATCGATGGCATGAGCTCGACAGGCGGCGGCTCGATGGCGAGCCGATCGAACCAACGCCGGAGCAAAGGGACGCGCGCGAGGAGCGGCAACAGAACCCCGTAGCCGAGCACGACTCCGCGAAAGCCCCACATTCGAAGCTCTCGGCTTGCGATGTTGTGAAGGTTCAACTCTTGCTGATAGTTCTCCGCAAGGAAGTACTCGGGGGGCAGGTGCCCGAACACGCGTTGCCCCCACGAAATCTCTTCCATGGCGACCAGCGCGCAGAACAGCCCGACCCCTGCGAGGAACCACGGGACGGATCCAGTCGTCTGTCGTTGCCGCCGTGCTGCGAAGGCAAACACGATGCCCGCGATGAAGAAGCCATAGAACGACGCCCACTCGAGCGCTTGGTCTTCCTGAGCGCTCGCGTAGTAGACACTCGGATGCGCCGACTGGAGCCACCAGGAGCAACCCAGGAAGCCCAGAAGAAGTAGATTGGCGAGGACCGCGAGCTGCCTGGACACAGTCGAGAACTATACCGTGCTTTGCAGCTAGGCTCGACATGGGGACCGGTGCCGTGGTTTCCTTCGGCCCTCCGGGATCATCCATGCAATCGCACTTCTACAACCAGCACGTCGAACTCGACCCTTTTCTCGTGGAGGCCGAGGCGCGCTCGCTGGTCCAGCTTTGCGAGGACTTCGGCACGTATGGAATGTACTCCGAAGAAGGGCTCAACGAGGGCATTGGGGAGGGGCTGCCGCACCGGTTCGACGCGGCGTTCAACTTTCTTCGCACTGGGGGCCGCTTGGGGATGCGCGACACCGATCTCACCACCCTCGTCGCGCGCACCAACTACTTCCGGGAGACCTATGCATATGGCGATGATGTGTACGCCCCGGGCATCGAGGTTCTCTATCGAAACGAGCGGCTCGTCGACGCGGCCAAGCGGATCTTCGACCGGCCAATCGTCGAGCCGGCAATCGTTTACGCGAACATCTTGCTTCCAGGCCAGGAGCTTGCCGTCCACACCGATGTGCCTGAGTTTCGCGGACTGAATCGCAAACTTCATCCCGAGTGGCTCATCGTCGTGGCGCACCACTCGGGTCTGTTCGATCGCTATCGGATGCCGATCGCGACGTCGGTTTCCTGGTATCAAGACACAAAGGGCGGCGAGTTCGCGTTCTATCCCGACGGAGCTGAGGAGCCGGCACGCGCGTACGATGTGCATTTCAACACGGCGCTGGTGATGGACACCGACAGCGTGTTCCACGGTGTCGATCGAGTAGAGGAGATCGGCCGCCCCATGCCGACCTTTCTGCCGCGCATGCGCCTGCATTCCGAGGGCGAAGGAGATTGGATCGTGCGCGACGGTGACGATGTCATCGGACGCTACCGCTGGGAGGACATGCGCTTTTCGATTTCCTGGAAAGCGTACTGCTTTCGCGACGAAGCCGAGCGGGAAAATTGGAAAACCGGCGCCGACGACTTGCACATCTACACCGTCATCGACACCTTGTGCGCCGATTTGCGCGAAAAAGGGCAGATCGGGAGCGACCGGCCGCGGCACCGTGAGCTTGCCGAGATGCTCGTCGCCGAATACGTGAAGTTCCCGGCGCCCTCGGCCGCTTGAGCGAGCTGGCTGCGCCGGTGTTGCATCAGGAAGCAAACTGAAACACCCTCCCGGACGAACATGGGCCTCTACGACCGATACGTTCTTCCGCGTGTGATCCACTTCGCGTGCTCGTCCAAGCCCAACATGAAGCAGCGCGAGAAGCTCGTTCCGCTTGCTGAAGGCGAGGTGCTCGAAATAGGCATGGGGAGCGGCCTCAATCTCCCATATTACGATCGCAAGAAGGTTCGGAAGGTGTGGGGGCTCGAGCCGTCCGAGGGCATGCGGCAGCTTGCGCGGCGCAGCCTCGACGGCGCCAACCTCGACCTCGAGATGATCGACTTGCCGGGCGAGCAGATTCCCCTCGACGCAAACAGCATCGACACGGTGGTCATGACCTATACGCTCTGCACCATCCCGGATGTGCGCA
>JBATLA010000391.1:0-9994 GCA_049669945.1 Polyangiales bacterium
GTGCTGCAGAGCGCGCCGGGGCGCGGCAACGTCGTCGCGAGGCTTCGCGGCACCGGCGACAAACCCCCGTTGCTGCTGACCGCGCATCTCGACGTCGTCGAGGCGGACCCGTCCTGTTGGGACTACCCGCCGTTTTGCGGAGAGGTGCATGATGGTTGCCTCTGGGGACGCGGCGCTGTCGACATGAAGAACATGGCGGCGATGTCGGTCGCGATCATCACGCGTCTGGCCAGGGAAGGCGTAAAGCCCAAGCGCGACTTGATCTTCGCCGGCGTGGCCGACGAGGAGGCGGGCTGCCGATTTGGCTCCCTTTGGCTCTGCGAGAATCACACCGACCTCGTTCGAAGTGAGTTCGCCATCGGGGAGGGCGGCGGCTTCAACATTCAGGTCGCCGGCCAGGGCTTCTTCACGGTGCAGGTAGCCGAAAAGGGCGTGTGTTGGGTACGCGCGCGGGCGACTGGAGAGCCTGGGCACGGATCGATGCCTCGCGAAGACTCGGCTGTCGTCCAGCTCGCCGAAGCCATCTCGCGGTTGGGGAAGGGTGGCTTGCCGCGCCACGCGTCTGATTCGGTGCAGGAGTTCATCGGCGCGTTGGCTTCTCACTTGCCAGCTCCCGTGCGGCCGTTGGTCAAGATGTTGAGCAACCCGACACTTGGTCCCGCAGTGCTCAAGCTGCTGCCGGATCCGGGCGTGAGACGTGCCTTTCGCGCGCTGCTCGGTAACACCGCGTCGCCAACCGTGCTTCGCGCCGGCAACAAGACCAACGTGATCCCGGGGCTTGCCGAAGCAGAGATCGACGGGCGCATTCTACCAGGGCAGTCCGAGGCGGACTTCATGCGCGAGCTCCAAGAAGTTCTGGGTGCGAACATCGAGCTCGACGTGATTCACTCGCTGCCTCCCGTGGTTACCGAGCCGAAAGAATCGTCGTTGTACTCGCTCATCCACGAGGTGATGGCCGAGCGGGCGCCAGGCTCGCCGGTGGTGCCCTTTGTTCTTCAGGGTTTTACCGATGCGAAGGCGTTCACATCCATCGGCGCGAAATGGTACGGTTTCGCGCCGGTGAAGCTGCCGCCCACCCTGCGATTCGCCGATATGTTCCACGGACACAATGAGCGAATCCCAGTCGATGGCTTGGCCTGGGGCACCGAGACGCTGATGCAGGTCGTCCGTCGCTGTATCGACGAATAGCCTCGCGAAATCGACGCGGCCCATCGCCCAATGGGGCGCCGTCCATCTTCAGGCTTCCCATCGGGTCCGAGATCGGGGACCCTCCTGAGCTTCGACCGGGGAGTGCTTGCAGAAGCGACTTCACGACAGCGAGATCTTTCTCGACCTGGCTGCCAACGATCTGCAGGAGCTGACCCAGCAGGCGCTCGACGAGCTCGTCCGCTGCGGAAAGCTGGGTCCGCGACATCGCGGCGCCATTCAGGCCACGCTCGACGAACGTGGCCAGGGAGAGCTTCAAGATCTCGGTAGCGGCGTAGGTGTGCTTCGGGTTCGGTACGAAGCGCAAAACGGAGACCAGGTGCGCTGCGCCTTGATGCGCGTGCCGGAAGGTGTGCGCGCAAGCGACCACGAGAAGGTGCACTACGTCTGGATGATCGTCGCACCCTATGGTGCGGCGACGCCGATCAATGAAGAGCTCGAACCATTCGGATGGATGCTTCACGACGAACGGTTCAGCGCGTCTATCATCGGGGCGAACGATCCGATGCAGGTGCTTGCGACGTACCAGCTCTATCTGGAGTACGTCGAAGCCCCGCCCGACCAACGGCGGCCTTCGCTGGTTCCGACGTATCCGAGCGTTGCGCCACAGGACGTGGGATTCGGCGCCGGACTGGTCGCGGACGTCCAGCGCAAGATTCCGTACTACTGGAGTGATTTCGTCGACGGGTTCAACGTCAAGGGCCTCGCAACGATCCTCTTCCTGTTCTTTGCATGCTTGGCCCCGTCGATCGCGTTCGGCGGGCTGCTCGCGTTCTTGACCCACGGCGAGATCGGCACCGTCGAGGCACTGCTCGCGACAGCCATCGGCGGTGTCGCCTATGCGATGTTCTCCGGGCAGCCACTGACGCTGCTCGGTAGCACAGGACCCGTGACCATCTTCATCGCGCTGCTGTACGTTCTTTGCAAGCAGTTCGCCGTGCCATTTCTGCCGGGCTTGTTCTGGATTGGAATGTGGACCGCGGTCATGATGCTGATCCTCGCGCTGACCAATGCGAGTCGGTACATTCGCTACTTCACCCGTTTCACAGACGAGATCTTCGGCGCTCTGATCGCTCTGATCTTCATCACCGAGGCCATTCGAGACATCTTTGGCGGCATCGTAGGCGAAGAGGTCCCGTCGAGCGGGGAGTTGCTTGCGCTGGTTCTCGCCCGCGGCACCTACGTGATCTCGCAGCGGCTGTCCCGTGTGCGGCAGAAGCCCCTGCTCACCAAGACCGCGCGTGGTTCGTCAATCCGATGGACGCTCCGGCATGGTTTTGGGCCGCTTCCATGCCGATTGCAGTGCTTGCCACCGTGTTGATGTTTCTCGATCAGAACATCACCGTTCGCATCGTCAACAGCCCGCGCCACCGCCTCAAGAAGGGTGCTGGATACAACCTCGACATGGCGGTCATCGCCGTGCTTGTTGCTGTCTGCTCGGCGTTTGGATTGCCGTGGCTCGTCGCGGCGACCGTCCGCTCGCTGAATCACGTGCGTTCGCTTGCCAACGTTCGGCAACACGCGCGCGGCGAGCACATCATTTCGGTACAAGAGAACCGCCTCACCCCGCTCGTCGTTCACTTGCTCATCGGTGGCTCGCTTTTGTTCCTCGGGCTGCTCCGGGAGATCCCGATGTCGGTGGTCTTCGGACTGTTCCTATACATGGGCATCGCGTCCCTTCGAGGGAACCAGTTCATCGATCGGCTCAAGCTTTGGGTGACCGATCCCACGTTGTATCCGCCAACTCACTACGTCCGCCGCGTCTCGCGCATGGTCCTGCACACCTTCACGCTCATTCAGGTGGTTTGCCTCGTGTTCCTATGGACCGTGAAGTCCTCATCTCTCTGCGTGCTGTTTCCGGTGTGCATCGCGCTGCTAGTGCCGATCCGGCGCAATCTCACGCGAATCTTCAGCCAGAAGGACCTCGCCTTCCTCGACGCCGACGAGGAGACCGAGGAAGAGCAGTATCGCGAGATGGATTGAAGGAGTGTCGGTTTCTCGGTGGTCGCATGGCGGTCACGTACTCTGCCCGAATGCGTCGCGCAGTCCCGTTAGACCTTCTTGCCGACCGTGACCACTACGAGCAGGTCACGAAATCGGTCCTCGACGCGGAGCAGAGCGTCTGGATTGCGACGGCCAACCTGAAGGAGCTGATGGTTGAAGACCCAAACGTGGTTCCCGGGCGTCGTCGGGGCCGCCGCGGGAACTACCGGTCCGTCCTGAAGGTGTTCGCCGACCTCGCAAAGCGAGGGGTCGAGCTGCGGATCTTGCACGCGTCGATGCCGTCACGGCCATTCCGAAAAAGCTTCGATGCGCAACCCGAGTTGGTCGAGGGAGCTCTCGAGATGCGCATGTGCCCACGGGTGCATCTGAAGACCGTGGTCATCGATGCTCGACTCGTGTATCTCGGCAGCGCCAATTGGACGGGCGCCGGTCTGGGCGCAAAGGGCGAGGGCCGGCGCAACTTCGAGATGGGCATTCTCACCTCGGACGAACAGATCATCGACCAGGTTCAAGAGCGCTACGATCGGATTTGGAGAGGAAGCGAATGTGCAGGCTGCCGCCTTCGGGACCAATGCGAAATGCCTCTCGACGAAATGTGAGACTCACAGCCATGCCAACAGGGCAGGGATCGTCAGCACCGAGAGTAAGGTGCTCACCAACACCAAGCTCGCGACTTGCTCTGGGGTCCGGTCATAGCGGTGGGCGAATAGATAGTTCAGGACACCTACGGGCATCGAGGCCTGCAGGATGAGTACCTTGCGGGTGAGGCCTTCGACGCCCAGTAGCGTCGTGAGGGCGAAGCCCGCGGAGATGCCGAGAGCAAAGCGAACGAGCGCGAGCGCAAATGAGCGGCCTAGGGAGTCGGGGTGCATCTTCGACAGCGAGACGCCGAGCGTCAGCAGCATCAGCGGAATTGCAATGTCGCCGAGCAGCTCAGTCGTGCGCGCGATCCAGGTGGGGACCACAACACCCGACGCGACGACCGGGATCGTGATCGCGACCGCCCATGTGAGTGGCGAGCGCAGGAATGGCTTCCAGGAGAACTCTCCTGCGAAGAGGGGGCCGCCGAGCGAAACGTGAAACGTCGCCGAGACTGCGAAATAGGTCATCCCGAGTGCGAGACCGGTTTCTCCAAACGCAAAGAGGCAGATCGGCAAGCCGACGTTGCCCGAGTTGCTGAAGATCAGCGGCCCGAGAAACGTATGCGTCGGAAGCTTCATCACCTTGAGCACGGCGAAGCCGCCGATGGCAAAGAGGGACATGACGCCCACGGTGAGAGCGGCCATTTGAGCCAGCTCGAACGGCGACACGTCGAGCGTCGTCAGGCTCCGAAAGAGCAAGCACGGCACCCCGACGTTCAACACGAGCCGCGAAATCGAGACCTCATCAAAGTGCGCCCCCGACCGCGCCCAGCCGAGACCCACGAGAGCCACGATGAACACCGGGGCAACGACAGTCAGAAGCTCAAGAATCAAGAGGCGCGCTCACACTCTCGCTGACGCTGACGCTGACGCTGGCGCTGGCGCTGGCGAAGCAGCATTGCACGGCAGTGGGAGCCCGCAGGGCGCGGAGGCACGCTGCTCACTCGCGTGAGAGTGATACTGAGACGACGCGGTGGGGGTGGGTGGGTCGGAAATAACAAAGCCAAATCAGGTCAGCAGGACTTCCCCTGCTCCCAAGTCACCCAAGCCCAGCACCAACTACTCGCCTTCAAACTGCCCGCGGTCTTTTAGCGCTTGGACGATGATTTCGACAGCCTTGTCGATGCGCACCTCGTCGAGGGCAATCGTGATGTCTGGATCCTCGGGCGGCTCGAAGCTCGAGAAGTCGGCGTCGGGGCGGCGCTCTTTGCACAGAGCCATGTCTGTGTTGACGTACACCTGGACCACGCGATCATCGCCGAGTCGCTTGGTGAGCTCTTCTCGGTCCTTGGTGGTGGGGCTTGGGAAAGCGCAGATGTTGATGAGGCCGGCATCGGTCACGGCCTTCGCCGCCGAGATCATCGAGCGGAGATCCTCGCCGACGGGGTTGACGACCGTCGCTGTGCGACCTTCGTCGAAGAGCTTTCGTTCGAGCGCGTACGCGAGCGTCCAGCGGCCCGAGCCCGGAACGCCGTGCAGCCACACCGTTGCGCCCTTCTGACCGAAGCGCTCCATGCGCTCGTTCGGGCTGACGAATGTCTTCGGCTCCATCGCCGACTCGGCATGAAGCTCCTTCATCACCTCGCCGATGTCCTGATCCGCTCCCTCGAGCGCGATCATGCCGGCGGCGACGGTGTTGTTGGTGAGCGAGTCGATGACGATGAATGCACCGGTCTCGCGGTTTCGTTGGTAGTCGTCGACGTAGAGGGCGCGGTGGCAGCTCAAACGGACCTTCGCGATGTCGTTGAGCTTGATGCCGTCGGTCTTCTTTGGCTCGAGCGAGTGCATGTCGATCTCGTGGTAGATCTTGTCGATCTGCGCGCGGACCGTCTGCGTCGTGTGCTTGACGAGGTACGCCTTTTCGGTGTCCAGCGGTCTCTCGTGCATCCACACCATGTGCGCGTCGAAACGCCGAGTGACGCGGGGGAGGTTGTCCGGCTTGACGATCATGTCGCCGCGGCTGATGTCGATCTCGTCCTCGAGACGGATAGTCACGGACTGGCCCGCAAAGGCCTCGTCGAGCTCACCCTCCCAGGTGTCGATCGCCTTGACCTTCGAGCTCTTGCCGGAGGGAAGGGCAACGACGTCGTCGCCCTTCTTGATGATGCCCGCCGCGACCTCGGCAGCAAAGCCCCGGTAGTCGAGATCGGGGCGGATGACGTACTGCACGGGGTAGCGGAAATCTTCGAAGTTGCGATCGGCAAAGACCGGAACCGTCTCGAGGTACTCGAGGACATTGGGGCCGTCGTACCACGGCGTTCGCTCGCTCTTGCTCACGACGTTGTCCCCGTCGAGCGCGCTCACTGGGAAGAACTGAATGTCCTTGAAGCGCAGCGTGTTGCCGAATTCCATGAAGTCGGCGCTGATCGCGTCGTAGACCTCTTCGGAGAAATCCTTGAGATCCATCTTGTTCACGCACACCGCGAGGTGCGGAATCCCGAGCAAGGAAGCGATGTACGCGTGCCGGCGGGACTGCTCGAGCACGCCGTGGCGCGCGTCGATCAGAATCAAGGCGACGTCGGCGGTCGACGCGCCCGTGACCATGTTACGCGTGTACTGGATGTGGCCGGGCGTGTCCGCGATGATGAACTTGCGCTTGTCGGTGGCGAAGTAGCGGTAGGCCACGTCGATGGTGATGCCCTGCTCGCGCTCGGCTTTGAGCCCGTCGGTGAGAAGCGACAAGTCCGGCTCGTCGCTCTGCGACGCAGCGCGCACGGCTGCCATCTGGTCTTCGAAGACCATTCCGGTGTCGTAGAGAATGCGGCCGATCAGCGTGGACTTGCCATCGTCGACCGAGCCGACCGATACGAATCGGAGCAGCTCCTTTTGTTGGTACTTCGCGAGATAGGCCTCGATATCGTCGCGAATCAGGTCTTTGTCGTCCGTCATGGCGTTCCTTGGAAGTGCCCCGCGTCGGGCCTAAAAGTAGCCCTCGCGCTTTTTTTCCTCCATCGACCCCTCCTCATCGAAGTCGATGAGGCGCCCCTGCCTCTCGGAAAACCGGTTCAGGAGCATCTCCTGGATGACTTTGGGGACGGTGTCGGCTTCGGACTCGACGGCGCCGCTCAGCGGGTAGCAGCCGAGCGTCCGAAAACGCACCTTCTTCATGGTGGGCTCTTCGCCCTCTTCGAGCCGCATGCGATCGTCGTCGACGAGGATCCACGTGCCCGAGCGCTCGACCACAGGGCGCTCTTTGGCGAAGTAGAGGGGAACCACCGGAATGCCCTCGAGCCAGACGTAAAGCCAGACATCGAGCTCCGTCCAGTTGCTCAACGGGAAGACGCGAACGTTTTCACCCTTCTTGATCTTCGCGTTGTAGACGTTCCAGAGTTCCGGGCGCTGGTTCTTCGGATCCCATTGATGATGGCTGTCCCGGAACGAGAAGATCCGCTCTTTGGCGCGAGACTTTTCCTCGTCACGCCGCGCGCCGCCGAAGGCGCAGTCGAAACCGTATTTCGTGAGCGCTTGCTTCAAGCCCTCCGTCTTCATGACGTCGGTGTGCTTCTTGCTGCCAAAGTCGAAGGGGTTCATCCCCATGGCAATACCATCTTGGTTGATATGCTTGATCAGCTCGCCCTTGAGCTCGGCCTCGATCTTGTCGCGGTATCGATACATGTCCTGGAACTTCCAGGTGGTGTCGACGTGAAGCAGAGGAAAGGGAAGGGGCCCGGGCGCGAACGCCTTCTCGGCCAGCCGAAGCATGACCGAGGAGTCCTTGCCAACCGAGTACATCATGACTGGGTTGTCGAACTCTGCCGCGGCTTCGCGGATGATCTGAATGCTCTCCGCTTCGAGTTGGCGGAGCTGACTTAGCTTGCGCTCGCTTATTGGCACCGGCGATTCCTAGGGCAGTCGTCGTTGGGACGCCAGTCTATACGCGAGTTCCGAGCGAGTTCAACACCCGATCGCCTTGGAAAAGGCGAAGCCGGTGACCTCATGCTAAGGATCTCTGCGGCACATGTCGGCAATCGTTTGGATGGATATGGAGATGTCGGGCCTCGAGCCCGACAAGGAGCGAATCCTCGAGGTCGCGGTCCTCGTGACGGACGGCGAGCTGAACGTCGTGGCCGAGGGTCCGAACCTGGTCGTTCACCAGTCGGACGAAGTGCTGGACGCGATGGACGAGTGGAATACGCGGCACCACGGTCAGTCCGGGCTGACGAAGCGCGTGCGCGAGTCGACCATCGACGAGTCGCATGCTTCCGCGGCCCTGCTCGAGGTCCTCGCCGAGCACACCGAGAAACGAAAGGCGCCGCTGGCTGGCAACTCGATCCACCAGGATCGCCGCTTCGTCGCGCTCTACCTCCCCGAGGTCGAGGAATGGCTGCACTATCGCAACGTGGACGTGTCGACGATCAAGGAGCTCGCGCAGCGATGGTATCCGAAACAGTACTCCGGAAGGCCTCCGAAGAAGGGCAACCACCGCGCGATGGATGACCTCATGGAGTCGATTGAGGAGCTCCGGTACTATCGCAAGGCGCTGTTCCTTCCCAAGGAGCCATGAAGCTCGCATCCATCCTACTCCTGGTGTGCGTCGGTTGCGCGGGTGCTGCGGGGCGTGGCCCGCAAACGCCGGAGTCGATTGTACGTGCCCAATCGGAGCCGCGCGCCCTGATCGACGCCGCGACAGGCAAGTCGATCGAGTCTGAGGCGTTCTTCGCGACGCTGCGAACGAAGCGGGTGGTTTACGTCGGCGAGCGGCACGACCAAGCCTCGGACCATGGGGCCCAATATGGGGTTCTTCGGCAGCTCCACCGCGATGAGGCCTCTCTCGCGATCGGAATGGAGATGTTCCAGGTTCCGTTTCAACAGCCGCTCGACGAGTGGAGCGCGGGACGGATCGATGAGACCGTCTTGCGACGCGACACCGAGTACGACGAACGCTGGGGCTTCGACTTCAGCCTGCTTCGTCCCATTCTCGAGTACGCGCGCAGTAGGGGCCTCGAAGTCGTCGCCCTCAATGCCCCGCGGGAGGTCGCGTACGCCGTGGCGCAGGCTGGGCTCGATTCGCTCGATCCCGAGCTTGCGGCGAGCCTTCCTGAGCTCGATCTCGACAACGCGGAGCATCGCGCGATGTTCGATGCCGAGTTCGACGTGGGCGAGCATGGGGCCGAAGACGCCGTCGATCAGTTCTACCAAGCCCAGGTGGTCTGGGACGAGACGATGGGCTCACGCGTTGCCGAGGCGCTCGCGCGAGACGACGGGCCCGCCAAGATGATCGTGTTTGCGGGCCGGGTTCACGTGAAGCGCGGGCTCGGGATTCCCAATCGCGCGGCCAAGCGGGGGGCGACGCCCTACGTCGTCATCCTTCCGGTGACCGACGCCGAGCTCAAAGAGGAGCTCAAGCTGCCCCCTAGCGAGCGTTCGGCGGACTTTTTCTGGGTCGTCGACCCCTGAATTCCAGTCTGTTTGCGCGAAAGCCTCGCCCAAACTAGAACACGTTTCAGTTTCGCCTCGCCCGACGAAACCCTCGAAAGGAAACTCGATGTCGGATTGCTTCATCTACGACGCGGTGCGTACCCCGCGCGGCAAAGGACGAAAAAAGGACGGCGCGCTCGCTGATGCGCCGCCGCTACGCATGGCGAAGACCGTGCTCCAAGCGCTTCCCGAGCGTGGCGGTTTCGACAGCGTCGAGATCGAAGACGTAATCCTCGGTTGTGTCGAGCCAGTTGGCGAGCAAGGCGCCAACGTAGGGCGCATGGCGGCGATGATCGCGGGCTACGACGACAGCGTTCCCGGTGTTCAGCTGAATCGCTTCTGCTCGTCGGGTCTCGAGGCGGTCAACATCGCTGCAGCCAAGGTGAAGGCGGGCGACGTCGACCTCGTCGTCGGTGGCGGCATGGAGAGCATGAGCCGCATCTCGATGGGCGCCGCTGGGGGCGCCTGGTCAACCGACCCGGAGCTTGCGTGGGGCACGTCCTTCGTCCCACAGGGCATCAGTGCCGATCTGATCGCCACGAAACATGGATACACGCGCGAAGACGTCGACGCGTTTGCTGTCGAAAGCCAGGCGCGCGCAGCAACGGCGTGGGAAGCCGGCTACTTCGATGGATCCATCGTTCCCGTCAAGGACACCATTGGCGTAACGATGCTCGATCGTGATGAGCACATGCGGCCCGGCACCACGCTTCAAGACCTATCAC
>JBATLA010000392.1:0-15284 GCA_049669945.1 Polyangiales bacterium
GAGTGGCTGTCGTTCGAAAGCGGTTACCGAGCCGCGGCCGAGGACCCCGCGGCGAGCCGCTGGAACAACTACGACCGAAACCACGTCGCGCACGCCTGGGTTGCGCGGCATGCCGCGCCTGATCGGCCTTGGCTCATCTGTCTGCACGGCCTTGGCACCGGCGGCCCCTACGCCGACTTTGCCGGTTTCCGCGCCGAGATGCTGCACCACGAGCTTGGTCTCAACTTGTTGATGCCGGTGTTGCCCTTGCACGGCCCGCGAAAGCCGCCTTCGTTGCCCGTCGCGTCATTGCTCTCGTTTGACCTGCTCGATGCATTTCACGGTGTGTCGCAAGCGGTGTGGGACACGCGGCGACTGATTCACTGGGTGCGCGCGCAAGGCGCGACCAAGATCGGCGTCTATGGGTTGTCGATGGGGTCCTACGTCGCGTCGCTGCTCGCTGGCCTCGAAGACATCGACTTGGTCATCGCGGGGATCCCGGTCTGCGACATTCCCGACTTGTTCGTGCACCACGCGCCGGTCGACCAGCGCCAAGAAGCGGAAGACAACGGCGTGCTCGGCGTTCACACCCGCGAGCTCTTCGAGCTGGTCTCGCCCTTGTCGGTGACGCCGCACACGGCCATCGAAAACCGATTCATCTTTGCCGGTAGCGACGACAAAGTCTCGACGCCCGAGCAGGCCGAGCGCCTCTGGGAGCATTGGGAGCAGCCCGGGATCCGTTGGTTCGCGGGCGGCCACGTCAGCTTCTATTGGTCGTCCGAAGTGGCGCCCTTCGTCGACCACCGGCTTCACAAGTCCGGTTTCGTCGTCCTGGACCATTGAGGACACATGCACCGCTTTACCGGTCAAGACGCATCGTTCCTCTACATGGAGACACCCAGCGTGCACATGCACACGCTGAAGGTCGCGATCGTCGATCTGCCCATGAAGATCTCCGACAACGACCTGTTCGACCTCGTCCGCGTCGCGATGGAGAGCAAGCTGCATCTCGTGCCGCGGCTCCGGGCACGGCCCGTCGAGGTCCCGTTCGGGATTCATCACCCGATGTGGGTGAACGACCCCAACTTCAACATCGGCCGACATCTGTTTCGGACCAAGATCGACGCACCGGGGGGCCAAAGGGAGATGGATCGGGCGATTGCCAGCATCGCGAGCACGCAGCTGCCACGCGACAGGCCGCTCTGGGAAACCTGGATGCTCGAGGGCCTCGCCGACGGAGGTGTCGTCTTGGCAACCAAGATTCATCATGCCCTGGCGGACGGCATGGCGTCCGCGACGATGCTGGGGACGGTCATGAACCTCGCCGCGGAGGACATCGACGTTCGTCCGCCGCAGCCGAGTTGGTTCCCCGATCGCATGCCAACGCGGCCCGAGCTGATCAGGGACGCGGTTCGGGATCAAAAAGAACAGCTCGACGCCATCGGTCCGCTCGTCAAGAGAACCATCAAGGGCAGTGTCAACGTCCTCAAGAACATCAAGACCCGCGCCGTTGCGGTGCCGTATCCGTTCGCGACACCGCGCACGGTGTTCAATCGGACGCTTTCGCCGATGCGCTCCTTTGCGTCGACCTCGCTTCCACTCGCAGACCTCAAAGCGGTCAAGAACGCTGCCCGGGTCACGCTCAATGATGTCGTGTTGGCGACCGTCGCCGGGTCGCTGGACCGATTCTTCGCGGCGCGAGGCGAAACGCTGTCGAAACCGCTCACCGTGAGTGTCCCGATGGCGGTCATCGACCCGAACGCGGCGCCGCGCCCCGAGGGTAACCGCGTTGCCAATCTGTTCACGAGCCTCTGCAACGACCTGACCGATCCGGCCGAGCGCCTGCAAAAGATCCACGCGGTCACCGAGCAGTCGAAAGAAGTGCAGAGCCAGCTCGGCCTGGAAACGATGCTCGACTGGTCTGAAGCGGTTCCTGCGGCTGCCTATCGCTGGATCCTCGGCGCGTTCTCGCAGTCGAGGTTGTCGGACTACATGGCGCCTCCGGCCAACCTCATCGTTTCGAACGTGCGTGGCCCGGACCACCCGCTCTACGTGGCGGGCGCGAAGCTTCGGAAGGTCTACTCCGTCGGCCCGGCGGTGGAGGGGATCGGTCTCAACATCACTGGCTGGAGCTATTGCGGCGAGCTTTCGTTTGCGCTCATCGCCGACGCGGCCGCCATCCCCGACCCCCATCCGATCACCGATGGGCTCCGGCCTGCGCTCGACGACCTCATGCGCGCCACTGGCGTCACCCAAGAAAAGAGGGGAGAGTCACACGCATGAGTCATGCGACCCTCGATGCTTGGCATCGGATGATTGAAGCACGCGACGCCTCGGCGCTGGATGAGGTGTTGGCGGATGATGCGGTGTTCCACTCGCCCGTCGTGCACACCCCGCAAGAGGGCAAAGCGCTGACGAAACTCTACCTGAGCGCGGCCATCATGGTGCTCGGCAGCAGCAACTTCGCGTACGTCCGCAAAGTGATCAACGAATCGGACGCGGTGCTCGAATTCACCGCCGAGATCAACGGCGTCATCATCAACGGTGTCGACATGATCCACTGGAACGCCGAGGGGAAGATCGACGACTTCAAAGTGATGATTCGCCCGCTCAAGGCGGTGAACCTGCTCCACCAGATGATGGGGCAGATGCTCAAGCAGATGGGCTAGCGGAGCGTCGAGAGCTTGTCGCGGTGCTTCGCCTGAATCGCGTTGTAGTCGTCTTGCGTCAGACTCAGCGCCTTGGCGATTCGGCGTAGCTGGGTTTGCTCCTCGTGCTTGAGCACGTGGTCGGCGACGGCCATTTCGACCAAGACTTCGAGGACCTCCAACCGGAGCTCGCGCTCGGCGAGCTCGCGGAGGTCGCGGGTCCAATCGTGGTCTCCGAGGAGCACGACATGACTGATGTTGTCGGCGAGCAAGCCGCAGATCGCGTCGACGCCGGCCTGGCTGAGGCCGTGTACCCGGCTGAGCTCTTTTTGAATGGTCGCTTCTTCTTGGACCGAGTAGTGGCCATCTGCATAGGCGACCTTGGCGAGGAGCCCGGCGACCGCGGTCACGATTCGGCGTGTCGGGTCGTCCGCGTCGGCGAGATATTGCTCGACGATCTCCGCGAGGCGCTCGCGCGCTTCTGGTGGCAGGTCCTCGAGGGCGTCTTTGCGGCGAAAAATCATCGTCGATCAATAGACCCGGCTCTGCTGGCGCACAAGCCCACTAGAGTCCCGCCTTGACGCCTACCCACGTGAGCAGACAGACGACGCCGGCAATGAGCCCCAACACCACCGCGTCCCGTACGAAGAAGGGGATCAAGAGGAGGAGCAGGCCAGCGCCGAGTTGGACCGGTCTGTGCTGCTTCCTCCCGTACATGAACATCACGAACCCAATGCTGCTCACGACGAGAGAAACAATGAGATAGGCGGGCTCCGGCATCGGTTACGTAGGCTTGTACGCCACTGCCGCTGACGAGGGGCCGGCGAGCGGAATGATCTCGAAGCGGTCGAAGCCGGCCTCGCTGCACCACTCTTTGAAGTCGGCGCCGGTGTAGTCGAAGGCCTCGCCGAACTCGATCAGCATATTGAGCGACATCAAGAGGCCAAACGCGTTTTCACGCCGCGCGTCGTCGATGAGCGCCTCGATGACGATGAAGGCCCCGCCCGGAGGTAGCGCGTCATACGCGAGCTTGATGAGGTGCTTCTTCTTCTCGAGATTCCAGTCATGGAGGACCATGCCCATCGTGATGACGTCCGCTTTGGGCAGTGGGTCTTTGAAGAAGTCGAGCGCGGCGGTGTCCACGCGATGCGGAAGGCCCGCCAGCTCGATGCACCGCTTGGCGATCGGCTCGACGGCCGGCAGGTCCGCGCTGATGCAGTGCATGTGCGGGTTCTCCGCAGCGATGTCACAGGCAAGCTGCCCCGTTGCACCGCCGGCGTCGCAATGTGTCTTGTACTTCGAGAAATCGAATTTCTGGGCGAGCGCCTTGTAGTTGGCCGCCGAGACGCCGGCCATCGCGTTCATGAACTGCTCGAGCCGGTCCGGCACTGAGTAGAGCTTCGCAAACACGGGCTCGCCGGTTTCCTTGATCTCGGTCTGCGGCTCGCCCGTCTTCAGCGCGTCGGTGAGACTCCCCCAAAACCCGTAGAGGCGCTCGCTCGCCATCTCGAGAATGCCGCCGATGTACTGTGGGCTCTCCTTGTCGAGAAAGATCGCTGTCTCGATCGTGTTGCCGTAGAGGGCGTCCGGTCCGTCGCCGTCGCGGCGCAACATGCCGAGCGCAACGAGCGCATCGGGAAAGTCGGGAATCGCGCGGCTATGCAGGCCGAGGCGCTCCGCGATTTGCGCGCCCGTCATCTTTCCCGTCGCGAGGTGCGTGAAGAGCTCGAGCTCGACCGCGGTGAGCAGCGTGCGCGAGCCGAAAAAGCCCATGCCAATTTGCATGATCTGGGAGGGATCTGGGGGCGTCTCTGTCATGGTGGGCTCCTCGGAAGCCCTTCCTACAACCGCGCGACCCGAAAAGGCAATGCCGAAAGCGCTATTCGTCTTCGCTGGCGAAGAAGAAGGTGCAGTTCGGAAGGTCCATGAACGCCTCCTGAGACTTCCGCAGGTCGTCGATGGCCTTGTCCCCCGATCCCGAGTCCAGGAACGCGACGACGTCGTTGCCGCGATCCCACCACACCTCGACCATCCCATCGTAGGGCGCCTTCGTCCCGCGCTCTTGGATGATCTCGAGGTTTTGTTCGACAGCCAGCGAGCGGCTCAGTACGGAGCGCTTGCCGTTGGAGGCGCCCGCGATCGCCTTGATTTGCTTTCCGTACTCGGTGAAGTGCTCAGCAAACTCTTGCTTCGAGAGCCCAGGCTTACGGCGCACACATTGAACGAACTTGATCATGATGACTCCTCGCCCCCTGGGGAGACCTGTTCATTGTCGCAAATCCGGGGCGCTGGTGCCAAATAGAGCTCAATCCGAAAAACGCCCCGATCGTCGCGAAACGACCGGGGCGCAAGAGGGGTCAGGCCCTCGTTCCGAGAGCTCGTTGGTTCTACCCAGTAGGCAGGGCTCCGTCTTTCGAGTGGAGGCCGTTGCGGGCTTTCGTCCGGGTGAGGAACGCGTCGCCGACGTGGACCAGGACGATGAGCGCGAAGAGCGGGGCGGCGACGAGAGCTCCTTCGAGACCGCGGGCCTTGGTGGCAGGCACCAGCGTGGTTAGGAAGAGCGCCCAGAGCATGGCAGCGCCCGCAATCTCGAGCATCGCGTACTTGCGGTAACCGAGATAGAAGTCGCCGAGGCCGGGGAAGATCAGTGAACGCCGGGCCGCCGTCTTCGGGCTCTTGAACTCCTCGCCGCACTTCTCGCACGAGAGCGGCGCAGAGTCCGTGGGCGTGAAGCATCGCGGGCAGAGGTTCTGCCAGCCACCCTTCTTGGTCGCGGTCGACTCGAGCAAGTTGCGCACGTGCGACGCTTCGGAACGCTTCACGCCGTGGAACATCAGTTGCTCTTTGCCAGTGCGAATGAAGATGTAGCTGTTGCGACCGCTCGTGACACGAATGCGATCCAGTGGGAGCTGGCTCGCGAACATACACGGGCGGTGGTTCCAATCCGTGTGGATCAGCAGCACGCGTTTGTCGGTGAGCACGAGGGTGGTGCGGTTGGCGAACGGGTTCATCGACCCTGCGGTGAGCAGCCACCACATCAACTGCCTTGTGCCGTTGGTGGCAAACCGAACGACCTCCGTCGGGCCGAGCGCGCGCGTCAGCACCGGCTCGACCTTGCAGAGCATCTCCGCGCGCTTGCGGTCGCGCCGCTTGATTCGGCCCTTGTGCGTCCCCGGAAACATCTCGGCGAACCGCACCGCGATCGACGCGGGCAGGAGCGACTTGAGCTCCTCTTCTGGTTGACCCCCCCTGGGCATATCGACGGCAAACTCTAGCACGCGAGGGCCGCCCGCATTCAGCGCTGCTCATCCCGTCAGGAAGGTGCTAACCTCGCATCCGATTCGCGGGTTTGGTGGGGGCTTTTTGGACATCGTAGCAGTGCTTTTGGGGGTCGCGACGCTTCTGCTCGCGGCCAATCTCGTCGTCAGTGTCGTCTTGGGGCTGCGCCTCTTGAAGGGGCGGAACGAGCGCGGGGACGCGGCTGCCCTCCTCCGGGCCGAGCTCCGGGCCTCGCGCGAGGAGGCCGCCACGGCTGCCAGCGAGCTTCGCCAGGAGGTCAGCAAGACCCACCAAGCCGGCACGACCTCGCTGGTCAACACCATCTCTCAGATCGGGGAGGCGCAGAGCACCAAGTTCCAAGCGTTCACCGAGCAGCTCAAGAATCTCACGGAATCGAACCAGGCCGGCCTGAAGCACCTTCAGCAGACGGTCGACGGGCGCCTTCAAGAGCTCCGCAGTAGCAACGAGAAGAAGCTCGACCAGATGCGCGAGGTCGTCGACGAAAAGCTTCAAACCACACTCGAGAAACGGCTCGGCGAGTCGTTCAAGCTCGTGGGTGACCGCCTGGAAGCCGTGCAGAAGGGCCTTGGCGAGATGCGGAGCCTCGCGAGTGGCGTCGGTGATTTGAAGAAGGTGCTCACCAACGTGAAGACGCGCGGCACTTGGGGTGAGGTGCAGCTCGGCGCGCTGCTCGAGCAGATTCTCACCCCCGAGCAGTTCGATCGGAACGTCAAGCCACGGCCCGAGTCGCGCGATGTCGTCGAGTTCGCGATCCGCTTGCCGGGGCCGAGCGACGATCCCGACCAGTGTGTCTGGCTCCCCATCGATTCGAAGTTCCCGCAAGAGGACTACCTGCGCCTGGTCGAAGCCAGCGACAACGGAGACGTGGCGGCCGTGCAGGCGGCGCAAAGCGCGCTCATTCGTTCCATCCAAGATTCAGCCAAGGACGTCAGCACGAAGTACCTCAACCCGCCGTTGACGACCGACTTTGCGATTCTCTTCTTGCCGACCGAAGGCCTCTACTCCGAGGCGCTGCGCCACCCGGGGTTGGTCGAGCGGCTACAGCGGGAGCACCGCATCGTCGTCGCCGGGCCAACGACACTGGCGGCCGTGCTCAACAGTTTGCGCATTGGGTTCCGCACGCTCGCGATCGAGCAGCGCTCGAGCGAAGTGTGGAAAGTGCTCGGCGCGGTGAAGCACGAGTTCGGCAAGTTCGGTGGCGTGCTCGAGAAGGTGAAGCGTCAGCTCGACACGGCCGGCCGCACCCTCGAAGAGACGGGTGTGCGCACCCGCGCGATGGAGCGGAAGCTCCGCTCCGTCGAGGTCCTTCCGGCCGGCGCCGCCACCGAAATGCTAGAGCTGGCCGAGGAAAGCCCGGTGGATCTGCTCGAGGCGAAGAACGAAGACGGGGCCGCCTGAGCGGTCACGATTTGCTGTGCTATAAGCTCCGCCTTGGAGTGATGATGACACGCTTTCGTTTCTTACTCGTATCGAGTCTGGTCGCAGTGCTCGGGGCTTGCTCGAATGGCAGCAGTTCCGATTCCCCCCCCGACACCTATCGTGACGCGGGCCCCTGGGAAGCCGGCGTCACGACGCTCACACTCGCGGATCGCGAAGTCGAAGTCTGGTACCCGGTGAACCGCTCGGACGCGGCCGGGTTAGAGCCATATTCGTACTTCATTCGCGACTCGCTGTCCGACACGCTCAACGCCCTGCTCCCGGACGACCTCAACCCGCCGTTCCTCACCGCGGCGTACCAGGACGCGAACGCGAGTGATCAAGGACCGTTCCCTCTCGTCATCTTCGCGCACGGCTCACAGAGCTACCGCAACCAGTCTACCTTCATGACGGCACACCTGGCCTCATGGGGCTTTGTCGTAGCCTCGGTCGACTACCTCGAGCGCGGGCTTCCATCGTTCCTCGGTCCCGAGCCTGACCCGCCCATGTCGGACACGGAACTGAGTCGGATGGTCGTGATGTTGCTCGACTCGGAAAACGCCCGCCCAGGAGGACCGCTCGAGGGTCGTGTCTCGACCGAGCGGATCGCGATCACCGGTCACTCCGCAGGGGGGGGGACCTCTATACGTTTCGGCGGGGAGCCCGACGTGGTCACTTACATCCCGCTTTCGGCCGGGGTGTTCAGCCAGGGACCCACAGAGCTTCCGGACAAGCCCACCCTTTGGCTCACCGGCGCCATCGACGGCATCGTCGACCCGCAGCGCACGCTCGACGCGTTCGAGGCGTCGAGCGCCCCGGCACGCTTCGTGTTGATCGAGGATATGGGGCACCTCGGACCCAGTGACATCTGCGCGATCGGCGAAGGCGGTGGCGGTGTCATCGCGCTCGCGCTCGAGGCCGGCCTGCCTGTGGGTGATCTCGAACGTCTTGGAACCGACGGATGCCAGGAGGAGGCCCTGCCGGTCGAAGACGGCTGGCCCGTGATCAACCATTTCGTCACCGCGCAGCTCCGATGGGCCTTTGGAATGGACGAAGAGCCTCTGGGCCTCTCCCAGGACGTGGACGTCTTCTTCCCCGAAGCCGTCTTCTCTTACGACGAAGCCCTCTAGTCGCTGATCGAGAGCAGGGTCAGCACGGCTTGCGCGGCGTCTCGGCTTGCTTCGAGGTCGACGCGATACCGCATGTGCCAGCCCCGGTCTCGGTTCGGGTCCATCAGGATCTGCGTGAGTTGCCAGTCGGATTCCCCACGCTCGATCTGGAGTTGACTCGCGCTTCTCGCCTCGGGGCCGATGTCGATCGCGTCGTATTCGGTCCAGTAGGGCGCGAGGGCATCGGCGAAGCGCTCCGGTGACCACTCGTTGCTGCCGTCGACCTCGGAGAGCGCTTCGGCCGCGCGCTCGTATTGCTTGAAGGCGAGGTAGCGAACGCTCTTCCAGACAGCGTTGCGGACCATCGTGGTGAAGCCGCGCTCGTCCTTCGTGATGTCGAAGACCTCGTCCTCCTTGCGCTCGACGGGGACGAGCACCTCGTCTTCAGGCGATTGCAGTTGCTCCCATTCGTCGAGCAAGCTCGCGTCGACCGAGCGAACCACGAGACCCAGCCAGTCCGAAACATCGTAGAGCTCGTCGGTCTTCGCCGACTCGGGCACCGTCTGCACGAAGCCTTTGTAGGCGTCGGTCAGGTAACGAAGCAGCACGCCCTCGGAGCGTTGAAGCCCGTACTCCTTCACGTACTCGACGAAGCTCATCCCGAGCTCGTACATGTCGCGCGCGATCGACTTCGGCCGAAGGACGTCGCCGCCGACCCACGGATGACGTTCCGCGAACACCTCGTATGTGCCGTAGAGAAACTCGGCGTTCGGCTTTGCGTATTCGATCTTGTCGAGCTCGGCCATTCGCTCGTCGTACTCCATCCCTTCGGCCTTCATGGCCGCGAGGGCACGCGACTTCAGGGTGTCGGTCTGCCGATAGAGCACGGCCCATGGGTCTTCGAGCGTCGCCTCGACCAAGGTCAGCACGTCGAGCGGGTACGCGGCATCATCGGGGTCGAGCACATCGACGGCCTCGACCACGTAAAGCGACAGCGCCTGGTTGAGCGAGAAATCCGATTGGAAGTCCTCGTGGACGCGCGGCCCCTCGGCGTCGAGCTCGATGACACCCGCGTCCCGGAGCGACCGAATCATCGCGATGGCCTCGCGCCCGTGCCGATACTTGGCCTTGGTGCTCTCGTGCGACGCGCGGATCAGCTTTCGAAGTGCGAGGCAGCCGTTGTCCTCTCGCTCGAATAGGTTGAGCACCATCGCGTTGCTGACGCGAAACCGAGAGCGGAGGGGCTCGGGCGGCGACGCTTGGAGCCGTGTGAAGGTCTCGGCATCCCAATGTGCGTACCCGCGCTCCGGTGGTTGTCTCATCTTCAGCTTGCGAAGCTTCTTCGAATCGTCTCCGGCCTTCATCCGAAGCTTCTTGTTTTCGATGGCATGCTCCGGCGCCTGCGCGACCACGCTCCCGAGCGTGTCGAATCCGCGCCGCCCCGCGCGCCCTGCAATCTGCTTGAAGTCGCGCACGGTCAAGACCTTGGTGTTCTGGCCGTCGTACTTGCAGAGCTTCGTGAACAGCACCGTGCGGATCGGCACGTTCACACCGACGCCGAGCGTGTCGGTCCCGCAGATGATCCGGAGCTTGCCTTCCTGTGCGAGGCGCTCCACGAGCCGCCGGTAGCGCGGGAGCATGCCCGCGTGGTGCACGCCGACGCCGTGGTGGAGGAACTTCTTGAGCTCCTTGCCAAAGGGGGTGTCGAAACGCGTGCCGCTCAGCTCTTCTTTGATGCCCCGCTTCTCGTCTTTCGACAGGAAGTCGATGCTCATGAAGCTCTGCGCTTGCTCGGTGGCCGCCCGCTGCGCGAAATGCACGACGTAGATCGGCGCCTTGCCCTCTTCGATCAGCTCGACCACCGCGTTCTGGAGGTTCTCCTCGCTGTACGAGAAGTCGAGCGGAACCGGCCGTTCCTCGCTTTTGACCAACGTCGTTGGCGCACCGGTCAGCTCGGTCATGGCGTCTTCGAACTTCTTGGTTTCGCCGAGGGTCGCGCTCATCAACAGAAACCGCGCTTGGGGCAGCGTCAGCAGGGGAATCTGCCAGGCAACGCCGCGATCCCGGTCCGCGTAGTAGTGGAACTCGTCCATCACGACGCCGTCGACCTCGGCGCGGTCGCCCTCACGCAACGCCAGATTCGCGAGGATCTCGGCGGTGCAGCAGATCACGGGCGCGTCGCGGTTCACCGTCGCGTCGCCGGTCATCATCCCGACGCGCTGCGGCCCGAGCACGCGACACAAGTCGAAGAACTTCTCACTCACCAGCGCTTTGATCGGCGCCGTGTAGAACGAACGCTCCCCGAGCGCGATCGAGCGGAAGTGCGCGGCCAACGCCACCAACGACTTGCCCGAACCGGTTGGCGTGTTGAGGACGACGTTGTTCCCGACGAAGAGCTCCATGATCGCCTCTTCCTGCGCCGCGTAGAGCTCGAGCCCTTGGTCGGTGGTGTACTCGACAAAGCGCGTCAGCAGCGTGTCGCCGTCAACGTTCGCGTCGAGGTCGTCGAGATAGCGATCGAGCGCGCTCATGCGACGGCAAGCGCCAAGTCACTCGTGCCGATCGATACCTGGGACATCATGCTCGGGTTCTCGTGCTCCATCGCCCGAAGCATAGCCGCAACCGCCTGTCTCCAAAAATGAAGCCGGCCAGCGTGCTCTATCGCTGGTCGGCTTCAACGGGCTACTTAGGTGGAGGATAGGGAGGCCGAGGCAGGCACCATCTAAAGGGAACGCTTTTCGCCTGACTCCGGATGGGATGGTGGGCTCATCCGTCGCCCTGCGTTCCGTGCCGCTGGTGCCCGCCTCGCACCGAATGACGAGGTCGAAGCTATCCACGCTTTGGGGATTCGCGGCGACAAAAGGGGGTACCGATCGCGCCACGCCCTGTAACAATTCACCCTCTAGGCTTGTAATTCGTCCGCCGCTGTGGATCGATGCCGGGTGGTGGGTGAGTCCTCAGGCAAACCACGGACAAATTCAGGCCTTCGGGTATCGGGCGCCTGGGCCAGGGGCGTGGTGAATGCTTTCGAGTCGCTCGGACTCGATGTGGAGGCGCTTTGCGAGACCATTGGTGCCGATCTCGAGATCTTCACCGACACGGCGGGCCGCCCGCCCCGAGATGCACTGGGCCGCTTCTGGCGCGCCGCCATGGCCGAGAGTGGCGATCGCCACTTGGGCTTGAGCGCTGCCGAAGTTTGGGAGCCCCGTGCCGACCACCTCGTCATCCTCTTGCTCACCAGCGCGGAGACCGTCGGGGAAGGGCTCGAGACGAGCTTCCGCTACCAGGAGCTTCTATCGCACGGGCGTGTGCTTTCGTTGGATCGCGATGATGACTTGCACGCGATTCGCGTCAACAAGGTCGAGCACGAGCTTCCCATCACGGTGCACGAGGTGGAGTTCATTGCCGTCATCGTGCTCAAAGTGCTCCGCTTCGCCACGGATGGGCGCTTCACGCCGCGTGAAGTGCAGTTCGGTCACCCCTATCGGGGCAACATCCAGAAGTACACTCGCGCGTTCGGCTGCTCGGTGACGTTCGGTCACGAGCGAACGACGCTGCTGGTGGGCGACGAAGCCTGGTCACTGCCGCTGGCTCACGGCAACATGGCCTTGCACGGCCAGCTTCGCGGAGTGGCGGCCGGCCTTCACTCTGCTCTCGAGTCCCATTCTTTCATCGACATCGTGCGCGACCGCATCAAGTTGCTGCTGCCGAGCGGCGGCTCGAGCATTGACGCAGTTGCCTCTGCGCTCCACATGACGCCGCGCACCCTGCAACGCCGACTGCAAGATGACGACACGAACTTTCGCGCGCTGGTCGACGCGTCCCGGAAGTCAATCCTTCTCGGCTGCTTCGAGCGCAACGAGACGCCCGACGAGATCATGCGGCACGCTGGTTACACCAATCAGAAGAGCTTCCGGCGGGCGCTCAAGCGGTGGAATCTGCCCGGACCCAACGACGATACGCTCGCCTAGCTACTTGCCGGCGACTTCTGCTGCCGTCCATCCGTCGTTGCGGTGAACCGTGTGCTCGGCGCGGAAGGCGTCGTCCGCGCCGTCCCACTTGCTCTTGGCAAGCTCGGCTTTCGGCTCGATCTTGGAGCGCTTCCAGGACACCCACTCCGTGCAGGTGCGGAGGTCCTCCTGGAACGGCCCCTGCTCCTTGATGGCCTGTGGAAACTGCTCGAGTGGCTGGTCGCTTCGGCGAACGACGTTGATCTCCACGGGGCTCTTCACGTTGACGCGGGTCCGGAACTCGACGACATAAGTCTTGCCCGCGCTGAGCTTGGCCTCGAAGAGCTGGACTGTGGGTGGGGCCATCCCGGTGACCACGAGCAGCGCGTGCTTGCCGGGCCACAGCGGCACCGCGACCTGCCAGCCGTTCTCTAGCCGCGCGACACAACGACCCGCCTTGTTGACGATGCGAATCCCGGTTTCGCTCGCTTGCTTGCGGCGCGGACGGCTGAAAACCAGCAGCGCTTGGTCCTTCGGCGCGGCGTACGGCTCCGGGACCGTCCGCTCGATTTGGGCGCGCGCCGGAGTGCTGAACGCGAGACAAGTGATCAGTAGTGCCCCGAGAAGGCTCCGTATTTCGCGCGCCCGCAGCAGCATCTTGTGAGGTATCTCGCACGCGAACATGACACCGGCAATCGCTTGGGTTTTTCGCAATAATGTTTACGTGCGCATTTCCAGGGAGGGGGGCCCTGTGCCGTCGCTGCCGGCCCCCCCGGACGAACAGCAACCGAGGATCGGCGATGTCTTGGATTCTCGTTACCGCATCACCGGGGTTCTGGGCTCCGGTGGGATGGGGTGCGTCTATCTTGCGGAGCACATCTCGATTCGCCGCCCCTTGGCGCTGAAGTTGCTCCATCCGGAAGTCGAGGGCATCGACGAGATCAACCAGCGCTTCGAGCGGGAAGCGTTTGCGATCGGCCGTGTCGACCATCCGAACTGCGTCAACGTGTCGGACTTCGGCAAGCTAGAGGACGGCACGCTCTACATGGTGCTCGAGCTCCTCGATGGCGTGCTGCTCTCCGACCTGCTCGACGGTGAGCGGCGGGTCGACTGGCAACGGACCTTGCACATCGGGCGACACGTCCTGAGTGCGCTCGACTATGCGCATGACGCCGGGATCATTCATCGGGACATCAAACCGGAGAACGTGATTCTCGTGGACCAGGATGGCGATCGCGATTTCGCGAAGATCCTGGACTTCGGCATCGCGAAGCTTCGCGACGACGCGCACCCCGAAGAGAACACCGGGATCATGACCAACGACGCCAACCTCACGCAGCACGGCGTGACGATTGGGACCCCGACCTACATCGCGCCCGAGCAGGCGTACGGGCAGCCCATCGACGGGCGCGCAGATCTCTATGCGCTGTCGGTGATGCTCTACGAGATGATTACCGGCTTGCCACCGTTCGACGCCGACGAGGTCGGCACGCTGCTTCGCATGCACGTCTCCCATGAGGTGCCGCCGTTCGAGGAAATGGCTCCTGGGGTCGAGGTGCCCGAGGGGGTCGAGAAGCTCATCCGCCATGGCTTGGCCAAACGACCTGACGAGCGGGTTCCGAGCGCAAAGGCCTACATCCAGCGCATCGACGAAATCATCGCGGAAGAGCAAGACAGCGGGTCCGGCTTGCGTGAAGTCCCCGCGCGCGTCGTCGAGGGATTGCGCGGCACTGTGACGCCAGCGGTCGTGCGGGCCGTCTCGAAGACGCGCAGCAAGAAGCAGCTCGTCTTGGCGCTGCTCGGCGTGCTTGGTCTGGTCGGCATGCTTGCGTTCGTGTTCGGCGACAGCAAGCCCGACTATCTCCCGAGGGATGCACTTTCGCCGCTCGTTCGGGGAGGGCACGGCCCCGAAGCCAAGGAGGCGGCGGACATGCTGGCGCAGGGCCGACCGAAGGAAGCGGCGGCCTATCTGATGGGGCATCGCGAGGAAGTCCGCGAGGAGCCGTACGCACAAATGGTGCTCGGTCATGCGCAGGCGGCGGCGCAACGGAACATCCTCGCGCTGGCCGCTTATGACAAGGCCGTGACACTCGAACCGAAGTTCGCGAAGGATCGCTTGATGCGCACGAACGTCGAGCTGATGCTCGCCAAGAAGGCACCAGGCATCGTCGACGCCGCGCTCGCGCTCCTGGGTGTGCTTGCAAAGACTGGTGACTGGGCCGCTACCGATCAGCTCGTCGACCTGGCGTCGTCATCGAAGAACGCGCGCCGGAGGCACACTGCCCTGCGAGTCGCCGACGAGGCGGGGCTCGCAGACCGTGTCGACCGCCTGGGCTCGTACTTGCTCGACCTCGAGCAGGGCGAAACCTGCCTGCTCCGCAAGGACGCCGTCGGAAAGCTGCGCGCCCTCGGCGACAAGAAGGCGATCCCCGAGCTTCGTAAGGCAAGAAAGCGCATTCGGACCGAAGGCGCCGTCATGAAACGCAAGGTCAACACCAACGCCTGCCTCAAGAGCACCGCCAACGAGGCGATTCGGTACTTGCAGAGCCTCTGAGGCCAACCTGTGAGCTAGCTCACAACTCGTCGCCGGGGTTTCAGCGGGAGACAGCTCCCCTGCTTCTGGATACCATCGCCTCTTGACCCTAGTCAGCCGGGCAGATCAAGGTAGGTACCCGATGAAGACGTTCACTTGGAAGATCCTCGCAGCGGCGGCGTTTTTGCTCGTCGGTTGTAGCAGCGGCAATACCCCTAGCGGCAGCGAGCTTGCGTCCGTGCTCGACGCGGCGGCGGACCGCGAAGGTGTGCCCCCTGGAGAGTGCCGCGACGCGTGCCTCACAGCCGCGCTCGAGGTGTTCGACGCGTGCACGGCCGAGAGCGACGAC
>JBATLA010000393.1:0-3052 GCA_049669945.1 Polyangiales bacterium
CTTTTGGAGGTCTGCGCCGCGGTTTGCGAAGACTGCGAGGCCGCCTGTCGTCCCCATGTGGGTCACCACCCGGAATGCGCTGCGTGCGCCGCTTCTTGCAAGCGCTGCGTGGCGGCCTGCCGGGCGATGCTGAGCTGAGCCCGGGAACGCCCCGCACATGACCCCCGTGATACCGACTCGAATCGCTCCGAGCGTTCAGCCTGACGACCTCACGCCGCGACAGGTCGCCGGCGAGTTTCGCAAACTCATCGCTGCGGGAGCGACGATCCGCGCCGCTGGCGAGGCAAAGGACGAGCCCGAGCAGCTGCTCTCGATGGGCTACACGCCCAAGCATGCGATTTCGCTCTTCGACACGCGCTTCTATTTGACCAACGCCCTTCACAACCCTGCACTGCGATTTCTCGTCGCCTACGTCGTGCAAGGGCGTTCGTCATCGGGACGAGCCGAGATCTTCCCGCGCATCTTCTACAAAGACCTCTCTCTGGTGTGGCGCTGCGCATCTCACGTGATCGCGCGTGACGGCGACTTCTGGATCGGAAAAGGCGACGTGCAAACGGTCGTGCGTGACGGATACGAGATCACGGAATGCGTGGAATCGACCACCGACCTACCGTTGGAAATGCAGACGGCCCTGGAGGCGATCAACCGGAAAGGCCGACCGAAAAACGACGAAGAAGCGCTCTACTTGGTCCTTCGAAACGGGCCGGTCTCACGTACGAGGCCGTATCGAGACTTCACCGATCTCCGAAAACGGGCAGCCTCGAACCGCCGCAATCTCATCCGAGGGGGCAGGAGCATTGCATGGTTCACTAGAAAGAATGATCCGACATCGCTACGGATCGCGCCAGGCTTCGAACCAGACTTTGCCAAGGGAATCCTCGAGACGAGCGAGACGACGAGCAAGCTGTATGGCGGAACGCTTCGGCGCTTCCGAATCCTGTCTCGCAACCGCACGGTGCAGTATCTCTTCTTCGCGGGCCCAAAGCATGTCTGGATCATCCCGCCACAAGCGACGACGACCGAGTTGTCGAGCTACGGGGTACGCACGATCGACGTCGTCGCCGACGAGGACCTGTTCGTGCCCGGCTTCGAGTATCACTACTTCGGTGAAGACGCGGACGAGTCAGAGCACTTCAGCCAGATCCCGGACGGATTCGCAGGCGAAGCGTCGGACCATGACAGCGACCGCGCGGACGCCTCGGCATGGTTGGACTCGATTCCCGTGATTCGCGAGTTCCGCCGCAAAGTGTTGCGGCGCTGAGCTCCGCTAGGAGTCGGTGCGGGAGGGCAGGATTGAACTGCCGACTTCCACCTTGTCAAGATGGCACTCTACCACTGAGTTACTCCCGCTAGGGGCTTGTTTGTCAAATCCACCGATGTGGAAGCGGCGTCTTAACCCTGACCCCGAGGGGTGTCAAATGGGTCCGGGCTTTGCCTATTTTCGGGGGCACTGATAAGCCCCCGGTTCGATGAGCGCTGATCCGCCGAGTGAAGAGAAGCCGCGCGCACTGCGGCCACTGCCGTCGGTGGACATGGCACTGCTGCCGGACCAACTGCGCGCACGTCGCACGCGACGCGTGATCTTCGGCGTGCTGGTCGGTACCGTCGTGCTGGGCGCCCTGCTCTTGTGGATCGCGCGAAGTGTAATTCCGCAGACCTGGTCCTACTTCGAGGAAGCTCTCGGAAACCAGGACGCGAAGCTCGCGACCGACCTCGGCGTTCCCGAAGCATTGGCGCCTATCGATCGAGACGCGGGTCTTCAAGCGGAGCTGACCGAGGAAGAGCGCCTCGCGCTCTATCGATCACGGCCTAACGCGCGCTATGAAACGCTCTTCGGCACCGTCCCGAGCTTTCGCGGCGCCCTCCTCGAAGCGGGGCTCGAGCCCGAGGAGTGTTCCGAGATCGAGCATGCGCTTCAGCACATCGTGGACTTTCGGCGCTGTCGCCCCGAGCACAAGCTGATCGTCGAGCGCGACGAGAACGCCGCGCTTCGGCATTTCGAGTACCACCCCTCGGCGACCGAATTCGTCGAGGTGACGCGGGGAGAGGACGGTATCTTTCGCGCCGAGCAGATCAGGGTGAAAGTCGAGCGTACGCCGATCGCGCGCGCGGCTTCCGTGGAAACGTCGATCGGGGATGGGCTAGCAGGGCTCGGGCTTCCAGCTGGACTCGCGACGTTCTTCGTCGAGGCCTTCGAAGGCCGAGTGAACTTCGCGCTCCAGGCCCGCAAGGGTGACGTATTTCGCATCATCGTCGATGAGGAGCGGGTCGATGGCGAGCTCCTTCGCTACGGCCGGGTTCACGCACTCGAGTACGACGGCCAAAAGACCGGCAAGCTCCAGGCCTTCTACTACGAGGCCGGCAACGCGACCGGTCAGTTCTACGACGACACGGGCCGCGCGATGGTAGGGGGCTGGCTTCGGACGCCGCTCCGCTACGACCGGATCTCGTCTCGCTTCAACCCCCGACGCTTTCACCCAATCCTCAAGCGTGTGATGCCCCACCTCGGCGTCGACTACGCCGCAGCCACCGGCACGCCGGTCTGGGCGGCCGCTGAGGGCCGGGTCACGTTTTCGGGCCGAAAGGGCGCGAACGGAAACCTCGTCGTGATCCGCCACTCTGGCGGATTCGAAACCGCATACGCACATCTTCACCGAATCAAGGGCGGCATTCACCCGGGCAAGCACGTGAAGCAGCGCGAGCTCATCGGCTTCGTCGGATCGACTGGACGGTCGACAGGCCCGCACCTGCACTTCGGCCTCAAGAAGTACAGCCGCTACATCGATCCGCTCAGCGAACTCAACGGGCCCGGATTGCGGATGCCGGCCCGCGACCTGCCGTCGTACAAGACGACGATGGCGGAGTGGCAGGCACAGCTCGGCGGCATCAGCGACGCCCCTGTGATCGTGGCCGGAGCAGATGAGCCGTTGGTCGAGCAGGTCGACGAGATCATGGACTGACGCATGGACCGCTCCGTCTGGCTCGAACGGCTGGTGGTCGCAGGCGCTGCGCTCGTCACCGTGCTGGGGATTGGGTCGTTTGGGATCTGGGA
>JBATLA010000394.1:0-11687 GCA_049669945.1 Polyangiales bacterium
ACGGCGTACCCGTCCATTGCGCTGTTGTCGAAGGGCGGGGAATCGAGCGCCGCTGCGATGTCCTGCGATAGATAGCGCCCAAGCGAATGAGTGAGCTGAACCTCTTCCTCACCCAATGGGGAGAACGCAGGCAGCATCGAAGCAAGCGCTTGAGCGATCGATTGCATGCGCGAACAAGCCTAGCACGCCCTCCAAGCGAGCCGCCTTCAAGCGGGGCAAACGCGATTACGGCCGGCGCGCTTGGCCTCGTAGAGCTGCGCGTCCGCTGCTTTGACGAAGTCGTAAGAACGCCACGACGGGTCGAGCTGCGCGACGCCGCAAGAAACCGTGACGTCGATATCCTCGTCTTCGAACACGAAGCTCGCGGTCGCGATCAGCTCGCGAAGCTCATTCGCAATCAATACCCCTCCCGCAACGTCGGTCTCCGGAAGGATGACCGCGAGCTCCTCACCGCCGTAGCGCGCGAGGACGTCGTCCGGCCGAAGTCGCCCCTTCAAGAGTTGAGCGACCTCTTTCAGCACGTGGTCCCCCGCAAGGTGGCCGAACTCGTCGTTGACGGCCTTGAAGTGGTCGATGTCGCACATGATCAGCGTCAGGGGCCGCCCGTGCCGCGCCGCGCGGGAAAGCTCCCTGTCGAGTTGCTCGACGAAGTAGCGCTTGTTGTTCACCTCGGTGAGCCCGTCGGTGATGGTCATGCGGTAGATCGTCTCGTGGTACTGCGACTCGAGGTCCGCTCCGCTCAGGAACTTCATGATCGTGTCGCCGATCTTGATTTGGTCGCCTCGTTCGAGCGGCTGGTCATCGACCAGTTCGTCGTTGACGTACGTCCCGTTCGTCGAGTGCGTGTCCGCGATGTAATACCCACCGCCGCGCGTTTCGATCCGCGCGTGGCGCCGAGACACACTGTCACTCAACAGGACGATGTCGTTCTCAGTGCCGCGCCCGATGCGCACTTGGCCAGCCTGTAGCGAGAATCGCTTGCCGAGCTGGTTGGAGCTCGGCGCATAAATCACGACGAGGCAATCCTGTCCGCCGTCGAGGGAGATGTGGGGCTCCGAGTAGGGCGTGACCCTCGTCTTGATTTCGCTCTCCACGGGTATCCTCCCAGGGTAAAAAGGGCGCCCGATGGCGTCAATGACCCTTCATGAAGGTCATGTTTCGCTGGTTGACCAGCACGTGCGCGACAACCGGGCCCCACAACACACCGGTCGCCTCGAAGATCGCGCCAAACGCAAGCCCCATCACGAACGCCCACATCGACCACCAGAGGAACACACGCTTCGGGCCGGTGTGCACCGCGCCGAAGATCAACGAGGTTGCCAGGAGGCCAAGCGCCGGTTGCATGGCGCCTCGAAAGAACAGCTCTTCCGCCACCCCGGATGCAAGCGCGAGCACGAAGATCTCGGTCGCGGAGAGCTCCTCGATGATCGGCTTGAGCTCCTCGTGAAGTCGGCGCGCCCACGCCGCGCGTCGGAGCAACCAAGGCGTACTGGCAATCACGAACAGGGCGAGGGCCAACCCCATTCCGAGCGACGACAGCAATCGCGCTGCGTAGGGGGTGTTCATCCACGGCGACGACAGGGACCACGCCAAGCGATCTTGGCCAAACCAAGCCCACGCCAAGGCACCGACCGACAACGGCGCATAGATCCAGAACGCGAGCGAGGTAATCCGGGTCGATAATGGCAAGGTCGAGCGGGATGTAGCACCATACGCTCATGAGCGGCCAGCCTGGCGAAGACGTCGCAAAGATCCTCGTCGTCGATGACGAGGAAGTGATTCGCGAGATCCTCGCGGACTTCCTCACGATGGAAGGCTTCTACGTTCGTACGGCGGAGGACGGCAGCGGAGCGCTGGTCGAGCTCTCGCGCGATCGATTCGACTTGGTGCTGAGCGACCTGAAGATGCCCAACATGGGAGGGCTCGAGCTCCTCGGAGCCATCCGAAAGCACACTCCGCACGTCGTCACGATCATCATGACCGGGTTCGGCACCGTCGAAACCGCCATCGAAGCGATGAAGCAGGGCGCCTACGACTACGTGCTCAAACCGTTCAAAGTCGAAGAGGTGGTTCACACGATTCGCCGTGGGCTCGAAAAACAGCGGCTCCAGGCTGAGAACTTTCGACTCAAAGAGGCGCTCTCGCTCTACAAGGTGAGCGAGGCGATCGCCGCCAGCCTCTCCCTAGAGCAAGTCGTTCACACGTTGAGCAGCGCCGCGATCGATGAGGTCGACTCCGACGTCGTGACCGTTCTATTGAGCGACGGGGGTGGAAGCTTCTACCGGCGAAGCTCGGAGGTGAACCCGAGCTTTCGGCTTCGGCGCCAGCCCGACACTCTCAGCGTCGAGGCCTTGAATGAGCACTTTCAGCACGCGCCGGCGCTCCTCGAGCACGGCGAGCGGTGCTGGCGCTACTTCGAAAGCGTCGAAGCGGAGCCATTGCCGCGTTCTCTAGCGGTCGCGAGGCTCGCAGCCCGTGGCGACACGATCGGTTTCCTCTGCGCGGTCAGCTACACCCGAGGAAAGCGTTTCGACGAAGGCCAGCGCAAGCTCCTCCACGCCACTGCGGACCGTGCGTCGGCGGCAATCGAGAACGCGCGGCTCTACGAGGACTTGCAGGCGACCTTCAAGCAAACCATCCGAGGGCTTGCCAGCGCCATAGACAAGATGGACCGATACACGGCGGGCCACTCTGCACGAGTTGCCGCCTATGCACAGATACTCGCCATCAAGCTCGGGCTCAGTGACGAGCAAATCGAGATCGTGCGACAGTCCGCCCTGATGCACGACATCGGTAAAATCGGATGCGTGATGAACCTCAACAAGCCGGGACGCCTCTCGCAGGAGGACTACGAGATCTTCAAGCAGCACCCCGACCATGGCCGCGACATCTTGCAGCCGATCGAGTTTTTGCATCCACTCATCCCGGGCGTACACCTGCATCATGAACGCTGGGATGGCCTCGGGTACCCCCTCGGCCTGGAGGGCAACGACGTGCCGCTCATCGCGCGCATCATCGCGGTCGCCGACACCTACGATGCAATGACGAGCGACCGGGCTTACCGGAAGGCCCTCTCCCACGACATCGCGATCTCCGAAATTGACCGTTGTGGCGGCACGCAATTCGACCCTGAGATCTCGAACGGCTTTCTCGACTCGATCTCGGCGTTCCGCGACGATGGCCGAACGCTCGAAGAGTTTCCTGACGTCCGAGAGACCCGGTCCGGTCTCATGGCGCCACGGAGCTAACGGCGCCGAGCGGCGGCTCCGGCAATGCAAAAGCCGCACTCCATTTCAGCGCGTCCCGCGGCACCGTCCATCGCCGCGTGATCGGTGGGCGGCCCGCCAACTTGAAAACCGTGACGAGCGTCACTTTCTGCCTCCGAGTCGGCCGAAGGGCCCGTGGCACGACCATGACGACCGTCAGCGCTTGTTCCGGGCCGATGGAGGGGTCCGCGTAGTCCACGCCTTCGAGCTCGTCCGCCAACAAGCGACGAATCGTCTTCTCGTCCTTGAACGAGCGTGTGGTGGTTACCAGATGACCGTGCTGGTCCTTCCAGGGCGTCGGCCCGGTCGCGAACTGCGCTGGATTGCCGAGCTGATCGCAACCCCCAATCCACAACGCCAGGGCCAGCATGAAAGCGACCCTATGTGGACTCACGACTTCGTTCTCGCGCCACATCTCGCTCGGTCGCGAGGCCTGGCACCGGGAGCTGCGCTTCGCCCTCGTCTTTCTTGTCCTGCCACGGGTATTTGATGCGGTTGTGGTAGGCGTTGCACAAGGTGTCCGTCAGCGTGCTTTGCAGAACCCGAAGATCCTCGAGAGTGAGCCCCGACTCGTCGAGCTGCCCCTGCCGAAGCTTCACGTTGGTCACGCGTTGCACGACGCCCTCGAACTTCTCGCGCGTGGGCTCCTCGACCGACCGGGCGGCAGCTTCGATGGCGTCGATGAGCATCAAGATGGCCGTCTCTTTCGTCCGAGGCCGCATGCCCGGGTAGCGGAATGCAACGTCGGAGAGCCCCTTCGGGTTCCCCGCTTCGAGGCACTTGTGCCAGAAGTATTCGATGACGCTCGTGCCATGGTGCGTGTAGGCGAACTCGACGACCGGCTCAGGAATGCCCCCTTCGCGAAGGATGCGGACGCCCTCGACGACGTGGGCCATGATCGCGTCCGCGCTCACGTCCGGCTCTAGGTCGGCGTGCGGGGTCGGCTCGCCTGCCACGAGGTTCTCGATGTAGTACTTCGGTTGAATCGTCTTGCCGAGATCGTGGTAGTACGCTCCGACGCGGGTGAGCAACGCGTCGGCGCCGATGGCCGCCGCCGCGCCTTCTGCGAGATTGGCCATTGCGCGCGCATGTTGCCAAGAGCCAGGCGCATCGCGAGACATCTTGCGAAGAAGCGGATGGTCGACGTCCGTGAGCTCTTGGAGCTTGCCCCGCGTCACCACACCGAGCGCCGCCGTCGCGACGCGCTGGAACAACAACGCCAGCACCCCTGAGATCATGCCGCCGGCGATCGTCGAAAGAAGCACGGAGTCCTGCAATCCGGCGATGTCGCCAATCACATCGATTTCGTGACCCGACGAGAGCGCAACGCTGATCAGGGCGAGCGCGGCAAACAGGCCGGCAGCCGTCCCGGCAACCAGCATATGCGTCGAGTGCTTGCGATCGTAGAAGAAGACGACGACGCCCAGGGTCGTAGCGAGGTACACCACCACGGCGGGCATCTCGAAATCCAGGAACGACGCGCACACGAGCGCGATCACGAGGCCGGATGCGGCAGCCGTACCCCGGTTGAAGTAGAGCGCAGCCCATAGAGGCACGGTCGCCAGCGGCAGGATGAACGGCGATAGCCCCGTGAACAGCAGCAACACCTTGGCCGCGAGGCAGGTAGCGCCCACGAGCACGAGCAGACTGGCCTGCGTCCGGAGCAAGCCTCCACGACCGCCCGTGAACAGGCGCAGGTATGCGAGAAAGATGTAGGCGATGACGAAGTAGCTGATCCAGATGCCAGTCAGCATGCTGCTCTGCGGCGGGCGGCGCTCTCGTTCGAACGCTCGAACGATGCGCTGACTCTCCGGGTCGCTGACGACTTCGCCACGCGCCACGACCAGTGGCTGAGGAAGGCCGTGGTGGTCGCGCGCAGCTTCGCTTGGAAGATAGCTGCTCGGCACCCGCAGGGTCACAGCGGCAGGCCGCACCGGATCGACGCGAAGTGGCTCGAGAACGACTTCAACTTGGCTGGCCAAAGTGATGATGGACGCGAAAACCGCGCTCAAGATCAAGCCCGAGATGCGACCGGCGATGAGACGTGTTCGGAGCATGTTTGCAGATAGGCCCGGCTGAGCGGGGCCTAGTGACCGCCTCCGGGGCGTTGAAGTCTGTCACCCACGTTCGTCCCCTGCACGTCCTCGGCTGGCCCCTCGAACGCCAGGATACCGAATCGTTGGGGGACATGGAAATCACCAATGCCCAACGGAGACCACGCGGCCGCCCGTTGATGCTCTTGTGCGAGGTCCATGACGTACAGATTCGCCCGCCATTCGTCGCCGATCGCAGGTGTCGACGCCCCTTCGCCTTCCGGACTGAACGCCTGCCACGGGATCGCGATCTCCACGGTGTAGCCGGCGTCAGCGGCGCGGTCATCGAGCTCACCCCGGGCCGAGACCCCGACCCGCGTCTTACTATCCCAGTCGACGTGTCCAAACGGCTTCGGCATGCGGCGCGTGTCGTAACGCGTGTCGAACACGACGCCTCGCGGCGACACCTGGATCTCGAAATAGCCCCGGCCGTCTCCATCGGGGTCGACCATCAGCTCGACGCAATCCTGCTCCCACAAGTGGGCGTCCCGCCGCGTGTGACCTGAGCGTAGCAAGGCGTCCTGAACCTCCACACCGACGTAGAGGTACCGTTTGTCCCACAGGAGCTTCGCAGACGCTGCGAATGATGCAGGACCTCCTTGGCGCGTCTCGACGAATGGCGCTGTGGTGTCCGCAGCGCTCCACGCGGGATCGAGAAGCGAGCCGTCGAGCCTCGGGGGATCCTTGGTTTGCACGACCGCAACCCGCGGCACGGAGCGCGGCTCTCTATCGGACTCGTGGGCACGTGGCGTCGGAACAGTCACGGCAAGCACCCGATCGTCCACGTGTGACGCCGCGCCGACCACGCGCATCCGCAGCCCCCCACGCGTGATGCCCACATAGACATCCGCCGAATCGCCGGTCCAATCTTCGGGGAGGTGGATGTCCTGCACATCTCGGACGAACTGCCCGGCTCGCCAGTGCTCCGGGCCGTAGAGCCAGCGCAGCGTGCCGTTACCGTCTTGACGGAGCGAACGCTCGGCAACTGGGTCCTCGATGTGCGTGAATAGCGCCGAGTCCTCGCCGGGAGGCGCCAGCACGTGCCAGTACCAGGTCACGCGCATCGTCTCACCCGGCCGCCAGCGCGCCCGATCGAGGTCGTATCCGAGAAGCTTCACTCGATGACCGAGCTCCGCGTCGAGCCTACGCATCGGGGAGGGCGGCTCCTTGCTGACGTATGCTGAGACTGCCTCGCGTTGCGCTGGCGTGAGTGGTTCGACGTCACTCGTGCAGGCGGCGGCCATGACCAGACAAGCAATGAACGACAGACCCCTCGCGCTCATGCCGGCAGTGCTCACCGTCTCGACTTGCGGCGCGACTTCTTCTGCATCTTGCGCTTGGACTTCTTCTTACCCTTGTTGACGATTCGCTTGGGGGCAACGCCGCCCGGTCCAAAGCCGCCTTGTTCGGCGACCGCTGCCTCGAGCAGCTGGTCGGCCAAGTTCGACATCATGGGATTGCCTTCGAACCCGCCTGTCTTCACGGCGTCGCGGAGCCGGTTGGCCGTGGCGAGCTGTTTCATGCCGGGGATCTTGCCGAGCATGCCTGCCTGCGAACCGATGCTGCCCATCATTTGCTTCATGAAGGCAAAGCGCTGGAGGATCTCGGCGACCTGCTTCTCTGCCGTTCCCGAGCCCTTGGCGACGCGAACGAGACGGGTCGGCTGCTTCTGAAAGAGCTCCGCCTCCGCGCGCTCCTGTCGCGTCATCGAGCTGACGATCGCTTTGATCTGCCCGATCTCTCGCTCGTCGACCTGGAAGCCTTCGGGCATGCTGTCCGCAAAGAATGGGACTTTGTCGAGCAGGTCCTGGAGCGGCCCCATGCTCTGGAGCGTCTGAAGCTGCTCGAGGAAATCATCGAGGGTGAACTGGCCGCGCAACATGCGCTTGGCGTCCTGCTCGGCCTTCTTCTCGTCGACGACGTCCTCGAAGTCCTTCATCAGGCCAACGACGTCGCCCATCCCGAGGATCCGGCTGGCCATCCCCTCGGCCCTGAATTCCTCGAGCTGCTCGAGAGTCTCCCCGGTGCCGACGAACTTCACCGCGGTGCCGGTGACGTTTTTGATCGAGATTGCTGCACCGCCGCGTGCGTCACCGTCGAGCTTGGTGAGAATGACACCGCTCAAGCCGAGGAGGTCATGGAACGACTTCGCCGTCTTGACCGAGTCCTGGCCGATCATCGCGTCGACGACCAGGAAGACGTTCTGCGGGTCGACGGCGTTCCGGATGTCGTCGAGCTCCTTCATCAACGGCTCGTCGATCGCGAGGCGACCCGCGGTGTCGTAGATGATGGTGTCGCACTTGAGGCTCTTGGCGTGCGCGAGGCCGCGTTTACAGATCTCGAGCGGAATTCCACCGGGGATCGAGAACACGGGAACGTCGATTTGCTCGCCAAGCACTTGGAGCTGCTCGATGGCGCCCGGACGCGCTACATCGGCTGCGACCAGGAGCGGCCTTCGCGCGTTGGCCTTCTCGAGCAGGCGCGCGAGCTTGGCCGAGGTCGTCGTCTTACCGGAGCCCTGAAGCCCCACCATCATGATCCCGGTCGGCTTCGGCTTCTTCGCGAACTCGACGGGCTCCCCCTCGAACGACATCATCGACTCGAGCTCGTCCTGGCAGATCTTCACGAACTGCTCGGCGGGGCCGACCTTGACCTTGCGGCCCTTCGACTTGGCAGCCGTGTCGACGACCTGGCCGATCGCCTTGTCCTTCACGCGGGCCAGGAATGCCTTGGTCACCCCCAGCTCGACGTCGGCTTCGAGGAGGGACAGGCGCACGTCTCGCAGAGCCTGATCGATGTTCTCCTCGCTGAGCTCGGTGACTCCAGCGAGGCGATTGCGGGCGTTGCGAAAGCCCTTTGTGAGCGTCTCAAACATAGGGTTCGGTGTTCCGGTAGGCTCCGGCTCAGGCGCGTAGCATGGGCTGAAGCGGGCACGCAACCTGCTTCCCTCCTTGACCCCGGGTTTGTGGCGTTGGATGGTGCCGGCCCATGACGGGGGCGCTGCCGGACAAGGGCGATCCGAAGACGATCTACGTGATCGACATCAGCTCCTACGTCTTTCGGGCCTACCACGCCCTGCCGCCGCTCTCGAACAGCAAGGGAGAGCCCACGCACGCGGTGGCCGGGGTTGCCAGCATGCTACTCAAGCTTCTGCGGGAGCGTGAGCCGCACACCCTGATCGTGGCGATGGACTCGAGGGAGAAGTCGTTCCGTAAGGAGATGTTCGAGGCCTACAAAGCGAACCGACCGCCGGCGCCCCCCGATCTCAAGCAACAGATGATTCGGGTCAGGGAGATCGTCGATGCGTGGGGGATGTCACCGCTCGAGGCGCCGGGATTCGAGGCAGATGACGTCATCGCGACGCTGGTGCGCGAGGCCCGTGACTCCGGCATGGGCGTGGTGATCGTCAGCGCCGACAAGGACCTTCTCCAACTCGTGGGCGACGACGTCGTCATGTACGACACGATGCGTGACAAAGTGTTTGGTCCGGAGGAGACACGGGAGAAGTTCGGGGTAGAGCCGAGCCAAGTCCGAGACCTACTCTCCTTGATGGGCGACAGCTCGGACAACGTCCCTGGCGTTCCTTCGGTCGGCCAGAAGACGGCCGCCAAGCTGCTCAACGAGCACGGAACGCTCGAAGGCATCTACGACAACCTCGAAAGCATCACACGCAAGGCGCTCAAACAAAAGCTCAGCGATCATCGCGAGGACGCGATTGCATCACGCGAACTCGTGACCCTGCGCGACGACGCGCCGGTGGACGCGGCGGTCGTCCGCAGCGCCTACGGTGGAGGAAACACCGCTGCGCTCCGGAACATCTTCACTGAGCTCGAGCTCACCCGCTTGCTCGCGCAATTGGATCCAGCGCCGGTCGTCGAGGGGCACTACGAAACGATCACGACGGCTGACGGCCTTGCGCGCGTTGCCGGCGCAATTCGCGATGTAGGTCGCTTTGCACTCTATACCGTGATGGACGTCGACGACCCGATCCGGGGTGAGCTCGTTGGCATCGCAGTGAGCTGGCTCGAGAGCGTGAGCGCCTACATTCCGCTGGGCCATCGGTACATCGGCGCTCCTGACCATCTGAGCTGGAGCGAAGCCGGCCCGACGCTGACGCCGCTCCTCGAGAATTCATTGATTCCAAAGGAGACCCTCGCCAAGCGCGAAACCGTCTTCTGGGCGCGCCGTGGTGTGACCCTTCGCGGCGTCGAATTCGACCCATCCGTGGCGAGTTACCTGCTCGACCCAGGCCGGCATGCACATCGACTCGAAGATGTCGCACGCCAGGAGCTCGATGGCGCGCTGAGCGAGGCGGAGGCCGTTCGAGGCAAGGGCAAGAAGGCCCTCAATTGGGACGAGGTAGAAGTCGAACCCGTCGCACGATACGCCAACGAGCGGGCAGACTACACGTATCGCCTGAGCGAGCTCCTGACGCCACGCATGCACGAAGGGGAGTTCGAGCGGCTCTTCTACGACGTCGAGCTCCCGCTCGCCGGCGTGTTGGCGACGATGGAGCTGAACGGGATCCGGGTCGACACCGATCTACTCGGCACGCTTTCCACCGAGGCGGACACAGACCTCGAAACCCTTCACGCGCGGTGCACCGAGCTCGCAGGGCACGACTTCAACGTGTCCTCTCCGCGTCAGCTCGAGACCATCCTCTTCGACGAGCTAGACCTGCCGGTCATCAAGAAGACCAAGACCGCACGATCGACCGATCATGGCGTGCTCGAAGAGCTGGCGCTGCTGCACCCACTGCCCCAGGCAATTCTCGAATACCGCTCAGTTTCGAAGCTCAAAAGCACGTACTTGGATGCTTTGCCGCGCGAGGTGAATCCGGACACGGGCCGCATCCACACACGCTACAACCAGCTCGTCACTGCAACCGGGCGCTTGTCCTCGAGTGACCCGAACCTCCAAAACATCCCCATTCGGACCGAGATGGGTCGCCGTGTCCGCGAAGCGTTCATCCCCGCGGAGGGGTGGTCCATGCTCGCCGCGGACTATTCCCAGATCGAGCTTCGGGTGTTGGCGCACCTCAGCCGCGACCCCGCACTCGTGGAGGCGTTCTCCCGCGGCGACGACGTGCACGTGCAAACCGCCTGCGCGCTCTTTGGAGTGCAACCCCAGGAGGTCACCAAGCACATGCGGGGGCAGGCCAAGACGGTGAACTTCGCGGTAATCTACGGGCAGACGCAGTTCGCTTTGGCCCGGAACCTGAAGATCGAACGAAGCGAGGCCAAGCGATACATCGATGCGTTCTTCGACCAGTACGCAGGGGTCAAATCGTTTCTCGACGAGATCGTCGAGCAAGCGCATGCCAACGGCTTCGTCACCACGCTCCTCGGCCGCCGCCGCACGCTCCCGGACATTCGGAGCCGCAACCACAATCTCCGTGCCGGCGCGGAGCGCATCGCCCGCAACACGCCAATCCAGGGCACCGCGGCGGACATCATGAAGGTCGCGATGGTACTGGTGCAGCGTGACCTAGAGAAGCGGCGCTTCGAGAGCCGGATGGTCTTGACGGTGCACGACGAGCTGGTTTTCGAATCCCCTCCCGCCGAGCAGGAAGCACTCGAGACGCTCGTATTGGAGCACATGCAGAACGCGGTGCCTCTTTCGGTGCCCTTGCCGGTGGAGTCCGCATGGGGCTCCAACTGGGGCGCAGCGCACTAGGGCGACGTCTTGCCGGTCGCGACGATGCGGTCGTAGAGCTCTGCCTTCGTCACGCCTTGGTCGACCATGCGGCGGACAGCGCCCATTCTACGATTGATCGCGCCGACCCAAGTTTGAAAAGGGAAGCCGGACATGAAGCGCCCGTTCATGAACCACGAAGGGGTCCCCGGAACGTTGAGGCTCTTCGCGAGCGCGACCTGGCGATCGATGACATCGGCGTACTTGTCCCTGTCGAGTGCCCTTCTCAGCTTTCGCATGTTCAGCCCCAGCTCTTCGCCGTAGCGTTCGAGGTCGGCCCGGGTCATTGCGCCTTGGTTCGAGAAGATCTTGTCGTGCATCTTCCAGAACGCCTCGTCGCCTTTCTGCGCCTGTGCCTCGAGCGCCGCCGTCGCTGCAGGCCTTGCATAGCGATGGTTCTCCTGCGGGAAATTCAACCAGACGACGCGCACCTCGTCGCCGAACTCCTCGACGAGCTGATCCATCGTTGGCGCCGCCCTCGCACAGTAAGGACACTGGAAATCACCGAACTCGACAATGGTCATCAGCGCATCATCCGGCCCTTTTTGGGGCTCCGTTCCATCGAGCGGGACGTTGTAGACGGCGCGCGGGTCGAGCTGTCCTGGCGGCGCTGGAATCGGCGTCCGCTTCTCGG
>JBATLA010000395.1:0-5674 GCA_049669945.1 Polyangiales bacterium
TTCCGCCCCTGCCATAGCCCTGACGCTTGCAGGGCTCGCTTCCGTGGCGGGCGCTCAGAGCGAGGAGAACATGCCGGAGACACCGCAGCCAGCGGCCCGGCCGGTACGGACGTCGCCGAAGCCGCAACGGCCCCCCGATCCGCTCCCTAGCGAAGACCCCGAAGGAGAAGACCCCGAAGGAGAGGCCTACGTGCCGGTCGAGGATTCTGACGCTGCCATTCGGGTGCCGCGAACGAGCTGTCACGGGAAAGAAATCCGGCGCATCGTCGTCGTGGGCGCCCGCCGCGTCGATCCCGACGACGTCCGCGCCACGATGAAGCTTCGCAAGGGCGACCTCTGCCGCGACCCCGCGGTTACCCGCGATGCGAAGGCGCTCTGGAACATGGCCTACTTCGACGACCTCCAGGTCGAAGCCGACCCGCTCGGCGCGGGCATCAAGATGACCATTCGAGTGGTCGAGCGTCCGGCGATTCGAAAGGTGATCTACCGCGGCAACGACGAGGTCGACGAGGAGGACATCAACGAGGCGATCGCACTGGAGGAGGGAACCATCCTCTCGGTGCCCGAAGTCGAAGACCAGGCGGACGCCGTTCGGCAACTCTACTCCGAAGAGGGATTCTTCCTGGCCGATATCAAGTACGAGCTTCGGCGCGTACCCGGCGACACCAACCAAATCGACGTCATCTTCAAGATCGACGAGGGTGCAGAGGTCGAGGTCCGCCGCATCTCGTTCGTCGGCAACAACGAGCTCCCCGCGCCCGAGCTTCTCAAGATCATGCAGACCAACGAGACCGGGATGTTCTCGTTCCTGAGCGACCGCAACAAGTTCAGCCGAAGCGCATTCGACGAGGATCTCACCCGCGTCCAGGCCTGGTACTACGACAAGGGCTACCTGATGATGCGCCCGGGCCGCCCCACCGTGGAGCTCACGGCAGACCGCGCGTATGTCGACATCACGATCCCCGTCGAGGAAGGCCCGCGCTTCCGTATTCGGGACTTCGACGTCATCGAGACCGACGGCGCCGGCAACGAGGTGGAGACGATCGCGCCCAAGGAAGAGCTTCGCAAGATGGTCAAGCTCGAGCGGGGCGACTGGTTCAGCCGCAGCAAGATCGCCGAGGGCATCGAGGGCATCAGCCGCACCTATCGTGACTCGGGGTATGCACTCGTCGAGATGGTGCCGGGCACGGATCTCGACGAAGAGAACCACTTGGTCGACGTCACGATCAACATCCTCCGTGGGCCGCTCGTGTACATCGAGCGTATCCACGTGCGCGGCAACACCAAGACCCGGGATGCGGTGATCCGGCGCGAGTTCCGGCTGAGCGAAGGCGACCTCTATCACCAGACCAAGCTCGAAGACGGCCGCGCGCTCATCAACCAGCTCGGCTATTTCGAGCGTGTCGATGTCTCGGAAGAAGAAGGCAGCGCGCGCGACCAAATGGTCATCAACGTCGAGGTTGCCGAGAAGCCCACGGGCACCTTCCAGGTCGGCGCTGGCTTCTCGTCGCTAGAGAGCTTCATCGTCACGGCGCAGATTCAGCAACAGAACTTGTTCGGCCGTGGCCAAACCCTCGGCCTCAACCTGCAGCTCTCGGGCATCCGACAGCAGATCGATCTGAACTTCGTCGAGCCTTGGTTCCTCGGCTCGGAGTGGAGCCTTGGCTTCGGACTCTTCAAGCGAATCCGTGACTTCCGAGACTTCCGCCAGGATTCGACGGGCGCCAACATCACCACGGGCCACCCGTTGTTCAATCCGCGCTTCCGAATTTTCCTGCGGTACGAGTTCGAGAACGTGAACATCTCGCAGCCCCGAGGAAACCTTCTCGGCGTGGGCGGCGAGCTCCAGAACACCTTCTCGAACATCTTCATCGCGAACGCATTTCGCGACGGCATTACGAGCTCGCTGCGCTTCACGATCAACTGGGACAGCCGCGACAACCGCCAATCGACGACAGGCGGCATCTTCGCCAACTACGCAGTGCAGATCGCCGACCAGTACCTCGGGTCCGACAACACCTTCGTTCGCCAGACGAGCTTCGCGCGGTTCTACAAGAGGGTCTTCGGCCCGGTGGTGTTCAAGGTCAACGCTGAGCTTGGCTTGATTACCTCGCGCAGAACCGTCCCGGTCTTCGAACGATTCTACCTCGGCGGCATCTTCACGATTCGCGGGTATCGCTTGCAGTCCGTCGGTCCACAAGCGGGCCTAGCCTCCGCAGGCGACCCGAACCTTCCGATCATCGCCGAAGGCCGGCCGATCGGTGGTGACTTGCAGGCGTTCTACAACATCGAATTGGAGTTCCCGCTCATCGAGGCCGTCGGCATCAGAGGCGTGATCTTCACCGACGGCGGCAACGCGTGGAACCTCTTCGCGTTCCGGGACCAGTTCGGCAATTGCCAGGCGCCGCTGGCGCCCGAAGCCGACCCCTCCTCGGCACCGTGCGGAATCAACGGCTTTCTCCGCTACTCGGTCGGCTTCGGTATCCGCTGGTTCTCGCCGCTCGGCCCGCTCAGGTTCGAGTGGGGTATTCCGATCAAACGTAGACCTCAGGACGACCCGATTCGCTTCGAATTCACAATCGGCCAGTCGTTCTAGCGAATGAATCCGCAGGCTCAGGCGTATTACCCCTGCGGCTTGACCGCTTCGCGGCAAACAGCTAGCTAGCCCGGGCCTGAAAGGAAGCTCTCATGCGCTTTAGCAGTATCATCATTATCGCGTTGGCCACGATGGTCCTCGCCGGATCCGCCAACACCGTCGACGCCCAGAACAAGATCGGCGTGGTCGACCTTCAGCGCGCGATCAACGAGACCGAGGACGGACGGCAGGCCAAGCGACGCCTGAAGAAGCTGTTTGACGAGCGCCAGAAGTCGCTCGATGCGAAGCAGACGAGCCTCAAGGCGCAGAAGGAAAGCCTCGAGCGTCAGCAGGACGTGCTCAGCGAGGACGCGCTTCGGAAGAAGGTCGAGAAGTACCAGATTGACCTCCAGGAGCTCCAGAACGAGTACATGCAGTACCAGCAGGAGCTCCAGGGCAAAGAAGCGGAGCTGACCCAAGTGATCCTCGAGAAGATGCAGGGGATCCTACGGCGGATCGGCCAGACCGACGGCTACACCCTGATCGTCGAAGCCAACGAAGGTGGTGTCGTGTGGGTACCCTCCAACCTCGACCTCACCGACGTGCTGATTCAGCGCTACAACAAGCAGGCCAAGCAGGGCGGCGGCGCAAAGAAGAAGTAAAGCGCCCGGTTCGTGGCCCAGCCGGGCGTTTCCGGCTACAAAATGGTCATGGTGAGGTTCTGGGCGCTAGCCGTCGCGGTGGTATCGACGCTCGGCGTCGAGGGGCACCTAAGCGCGCAGGAAGCCCCAACGGCCCAAGAACCGGGGCCCGTGGACGCGCCCTCGACCTTCATTCGGGTCTATCACGTCGATGAGTTCACGCAGTCGGCGATCCTTCAGTTTCCGAGCTTGAAAGCCGCCCAGTCGGACATCGACGCCGCCGAGGCTCGGCTCGACGAAGCGCGCCTCTCGCCCTTCTTCCAATTCCACGGGCGTGCCAGATTCTTCGTCGCGCCGGGCGCTCGCGGAACTGCGACCTTCAGCCCCGACCCGCAGATCCCCTGGAGCAACCGCTGGGGCCCAGGCGGCGAGATAGGGATAGAGGGCGGCATCCCGATCTACACTTTTGGGAAATACCGTTCGGGCAAGAAGGCTGCCTCGGCCGGGATCACATCAGCCGAATACCAGCGCGAGCTCACGCTCAACCAGGTCGTGTTCGATGTTCGGCGCGCGTACTTCGGGGTGCAGCTCGCCCTCGATCTCCAGGCGATGATCGGGGAGGCCAAGGACAAGCTTCGGAGCGCGGTCGACAAGCTGGGCGAGCGCCTCGATGCCGATGATCCGGATGTGAAACAGCAGGACTATTTCCGGCTCGTCTCCGCACTGTCTGAAGTCGAGTCACGTGAATCGGAGGCAGTCCGCCTCGAGGCGACGGCGCGCAGGTCACTCGAGCTCCTGTCCGGGATCAGACCCGCCGTCGTCCCCGAGTGCGCGCTCGAGGCCGTGCAGAGCGAAGTCGTGGAGCTCGGGGACCAGATCGATCGCGCACTCGCGAAGCGCCCCGAGGTGTTTCAGCTCGATGCAGCCCGAAACGCTCGAGACGCCAACTTGGTCATCAAGCGGGCCGGGTACCTTCCCGACATCATCTTGGCATTGAGCGCGACCTTCGCGCGAACTCCCGGCATCACCGACGTCCAGAACCCGTTTGTGATCGACCGTGGCAACTTCGCCGGGGCGTTCTTCGGTTTGGTCGCCAGGTGGAGCCTCGACTTCGCCGGAACCAATGCCCGCGTCAAGACCGCCAAGGCGGAGATCGCGTCGCTGAAGGCCAAGACCGACGAGGCAAAGCTCGGCATCGAGCTCGAGGTCAACACGATCTACGAGCAGCTCCAGGATGCGAAGCGACGGATGAACAGTTGGAGGCGCTCCGAGAAAGAGGCGCGCAAGTGGTTCGTGTCCGCCGGCCAGGGATACGAGGTGGGCACGCAGGATGCTCGGGACTTCGTGGACGCGGTATCGGCATACTTCAGCGCCCGTTCGAGTCGCCTGATGGCCACGGCGGAATACAACCTCGCCATCGCCGCACTGGAAAAGGCGACCAATATGCCGATGGTGTCGGAAAAGGGCTGGCGCCCGGCCGACTGTGAGGAATAAACGGCGGGTCACCACCGTCTACGAGGGACACATGACTCGAATTGCATTGATTTCAGGCTTTGTCGCCATGTCGCTCCTGACGACGGGCGCGGCAACCGCACAGAACACCGCCACGGGTTCCGCGTCGGTCGCCGCCGGAGGTGTGAGCAGCGCTGAGGCTGCCAGGGCCGAGGCCTTCATCAAGACCAAGCACAACAAGGTTCGCGCCGTGCTCCGCAAGCCCGACACCCCCAAGCGCGCCGATGAGCTCACTGTCCTGTTGGGCGAGTTCCTCGACTACGACCGCCTCGCCGAGCTCTCGCTCGACAAGGAGTGGGACAAGCGCTCGAAGAAGGAGCTCGACAAGTTCGTGAGCCTGCTTCGCGCGCTGGTCGAGCGCCAGTACCAGCGGAACATGGAGTCCACACTCGAGTACAAGGTGAAGTGGGTTGGAACGGAGCCTCTCGAAGAGGGCGTGAAGGTGAACTCCTCCGCACGCTCGGTGAAGAAGAAGCGCCAGCCACCCATCACCATCGACTACTCGATGAGCCCCGCCGGCAAAGAGTGGAAGGTCTTCGACATCTTCACCGACGACGTGAGTCTCGTGAAGAACTACAAGCGCCAGTTCCGACGCGTGATCAAGGAAGAAGGCTGGAAGGGCCTCATCGACCGCATGGAAAAGAAGCTCAACACGGACGATGAGCTGATTTAGGGGGCAGTTGGCGTCGGGAGGTTTAGTTACATCCGACCCGCCGGTGCCGGTGAACGCGATTGGCGTCGGGAGGTTTGGTTAATACCGCCCGCCCACCCCCGCCCGTAATCCTCCCTCCGCGCCCCTGGCTTTGCCAGGGCTTGGCGGCGCTTCGCGCCAGGCTTCGCCGTTCCGGCTCGCGCGTCAGCGTCAGCGTCAGCGTCAGCGTCAGCGTCAGCGAAGGAGCTACCTGGTATGCTCCGCCGCGTGAAGCTCAAGTTCGCACTTGTTGTC
>JBATLA010000396.1:0-2180 GCA_049669945.1 Polyangiales bacterium
GTCAGCTGGCGGCTGAAGTACACGCTGAAGGACAATCGCAAGCTGGCGGTCTACACCGAGGGCGAGTGGCACAGCATTCTCGGGCACAGCGGCGCGCTCCGCTTCACCGAGGGCTGCGGCGTGGAAAAGTGCAACGAGGGCAAGGCATCGATTCACAACGTCATGGCCCGAGGGGGCGTCGGCAGCCCGGGCAAGTGGCAGACCTATGTCGAGGGCGGTTGGGCTTCGGGTGACTCCGACACGCTCTCGTTCATCGAGGGAACCGACGGAAGTGAGCCAAAGCTCACGACGCGCGGATTCAACACCAACGTCAAGGTGGGCTTGCTGATGTACCAGGTTGCGCTGAGGGCGTTGACCTGGAATGCGCTCACCCCATTGGGGGCCGGAGAGCTCGGCGCCAACGGCAGTGTCTACAACTCGGTCTACTTCCTACCAGTCGGCCGCCTGACGATCGTTCCGGGGCTCGAGCTCCACGGTCAGGTCCTCTTCGCCTGGGCGTCGAGGTTGGACCCGGTGATCTACGGCAACAAGAGCAATGGCTGTAAGCTCGCGAGCGAGTGCTTCTACGGCTGGGAGGTGGACCTGGCGCTTCGCGCGAGAATGGGCGCCAAAGACATCGTCTGGATCGATCTCGAGGGAGGTGTCATGCAACCGGGCAATGCCTTCACCAACGCCGGCTTCAACGACGCGCTCCTCTGGACCACGCAGCTGCGCGCTGCCATGATTTTCTAACCGGGCATGGCCAATAGAAAGGAACCAACCATGAAACCAATGAAACTTTTCTCGGTTCTCGGATTGGCTGTAGTCGCGGTCGCCTGCGCCGAGTGGACCAACCAACCGCCGCTTCAGGGATGCGATGACTTCAACGAAATCACCGGAAACTGCGGCAGCGGCCAAACGGGTGGCACCGGCGGCGGCACCGGCGGCACCGGCGGTACCGGCAATACAGGAGGCGGCGGCGTCGGCGCTTGCACCAATGCAGAGGACACGGCCGTATACGCCGCGCTGGAGTACGACACTGGTTCAGAGGTTCTTTCGGGTTCGGAAGCCGCCTCCCAGATCGCCAGCGATTGCGTATTCGGCAACCAGCAGGCCGACCCGAGGAACCCGGGCTGCGGACCAGAGGCCCAAGCGGTGCTCATCTGTGGCGGAGCCAACTGTCCTGACGAGACGATTCAGGCCCTCACGGATTGCGTTGTCGCGTGCCAGCAGACTGTCATCGAGGAAGCCACTGGCCAGACGCTCACCCAGGAATGCAACGATTGCTACGGCGAGAGCGTCACGTGCAGTGCAGTGAAGTGCGCAACAGCAGGATGCACAGTTCCAGACTCTGCGAGCTGCGTGGCATGCCGTTGTGAAAACGACTGCACGCCAGGCTTCGATCGCTGCTCGGGGCTGCCGTCGCAAGGAACCTGTGGCTAGCTCGTAACCAAGCAGCGGAGACCAAGGGGGCGCCCACGACTTGGGTGCCCTCTTTGTCGTTAAGGGAGACAGATGCCGTCGTCGATCAAGCCGTCCACGACCTGCACCTCCGGCCGGCACGGAAAGGCGTTGGGCGGGTTCTGGTCTCCCCAATCACCGACGGCTTGGCAGTCCTCTAGCTCGCTCACGCACAGAAACACCGCCTCGACGGCTTCTCCACAGACCTCCGCCTGAGTGTACTCCTCATTGAGATTCGCCTGGCATCCTCGCCCGCAGCACTCCTCGGTCGTTCCTGCCGCCTCGCAATTTCCGGCGACCTGGGCGCAAAACGCCGTACAGGTTGGCCCCGGCTCGATCATTGGGGCCCTACAGGTGTCGACGACGACGCCTTCCGTGACTTCGCCACAGGCAGAAGCCAGGGGCACGAAAAGCGCAAGCGCAAGAAAGGTCAGTCTAAGCATCGTCATTTCCATTCCTTAGTAGTTCTTTCCGACGATCTCTTCGACCCGCGTGAGCAAGGATCTCGAATATAACCGCCCGGCGAGGGCGTTCCTCGCCTCTCGCTGAACCGCTTCCCACGCCTGTTGATTCCGCCAGAGGTTGACCGACTTCAATCTTCCCTCGAGCGCCTTGCTGGCTTCCTCGTCGAGCTTGCGGCCGCCCTCACGGAACTCCTCTGCATGCTCTTTCGCGCTGGTGAGGATGTGGTCCCGAGCTTCCTTGGGCAGCGCAGCGAGGCGGTCCTTCTTGATGACATA
>JBATLA010000397.1:0-3354 GCA_049669945.1 Polyangiales bacterium
TCGATCGCCCCGTACCGCCGCTCCCAGGCGCGTATGGTGTCAGCATTCAGGCCGGTTCGTGCGACCACAGCTCTAAGCGGCAACAACGGAGTTTTCGCAGGGTCCGACACGATGCCCCCATACATGCGGAGAAAAGCGCCCCGGCGCAATGGCGCAATGGCCTCCGCGCCCGTAATGGGTCCACCGATTGCAGGCCCTGACGACCAAGGCGCTTCCTAAGATGCGGCCTTCGACGACTACGGCGTTTCGAGCGCGGATGACGGTCTACTGGGCGGCAACGCCAGCGCAGCCAGGGACGCATCCAACCCCACGCATGCCGCGCTGCGATAGGCCTCTAGGGCGTGTGAAAAGCTTTCGGACCAGTCCGCATCGGCGACGCGCATGGACTGGACTTGCACGGAACGCCCAGGTGACGTCGGTAGCCCGCAGCCCTCGCGGAGCTCGTCGCAGCATGCATCGAGAGCCGCGCGAATTGAACCGGTTTCGACTTCCAGTTCTGTTCGCGAAGGCTCGCGGCCGAGCACTTGACCGGCACCCAATGCCTCGAGATCACAGATCATCTCTTGGACGACTCCACGGATTGCATCGAGCCGGAAAATGCTCCACGCGTCTCGCAAAATGACGGCTATGCCGATTGTGCCCACGCTCAAGCGTAGCATCCCGTCCGCGGCAGCGCCGGGGGAAACCGTCGAGTTCCGTGGGATTGCGTTCGGTTAGAAGCGAATGACGGAGGTTCCAGGCCCGGTTTGAGGCTAGAACATCGCGGCTTCACCAACGACAACAGCCTCGAGCAATGGAGGCGGCGATGCGTGGTGCGCCGAGCGATCCGCTATCGGTATTCGAACGCTCAGAATCTCTTGACCTTGGGTGTCGTAGCGGCTCAGCGTCCCGTTGAGCTTCAGCGCGTAGGCCAGCGCCAGGGCAAAAAACCTCGCTTTGTCATGGTCAGCCTGAGTGCGGCGACCTTCGACTGTCGACGACTTCGGCCAGGCAATCCGGAACTCGGCCCATGTCCCGGAGCACGGCGGAAGAATCACCTCGACCTCGTCTTCGGTTCTCGCAGATGCCGACCGGATCGCGACCTCGAAGAGAGCGCTCGCCAACCAGCGGCTTGCGGTGACGCGACGCTCGCCTTGGATGACGAGACGAAGGCGCATCTCGCCGGACAACTCCGCGACGGCCTCGCGCGCACAAATCAGAGAGCTCGATCGAATGGAGGGTCGTGCCGGAGGCAGCCACGATGTCGGAGAAGTGGTCGACGGTCTTTCCCAACAACTGGCAGCGCTCCCGGAGCTCTGACGCCAACTCACCGGCTCCAAACGTCACGCGTCCCGCCAGTTGCTGCAGTTGCACGTCGGTGTCTCGACCGAGCGCGTGCGGGGGCTGCCCGGACACGACACGGAGCGCACTTGGTCGTTGAAGCATCGCGGCGTCCAACCTTGACCACCGAGGCCGCTTCACGATGCCGGGACCTCCAGCGCCCTGAGGGGCGAGCGGCACTCGCGACACAGGACAGGCCCATCTGGGTCCTGCGGGTAGACGAGGTCGCTAGCGCTGTCGCAGGAAGCACAGACCGCCGTCTGAAGCGACCAGGGACCCTGATCGCTCCATGTCGAGAGACCGATTGGCAGAAACGAAGCGTGTGCGGTGTTGGCTGTGGCGTGTTGCATCTTTCTTCCCCCGCCATTTCTACTGCAAGTCTCCGGCCACGCGCAAATCTCCTGTGTTTTCGGTAATTTATATTTAGATCGAGCATTCGCATGCTTGTGTGTTCAATCAAAATGAATTAGTGACATTTCAATTTGATGGGGTGAGGTGTGCGCGTAGAGGATCTGCATCACAGGGAGCTGCTGGAGCTCGACCCAGAGGGGGGCGTGATCCGTTTTGCCGGGCAGCGCGCGCTCCTGCTCGACGCCGTGGCCATGGGGCTCTTGCGTCAGTATCTCGTCGAGAACTTCGGGCTGACGGCTGCGCGCGCGGTGCTCACCCAGTTTGGCTTCGCCCACGGCTGGCGGATGGCAGCTGCCATGGAGAAGGAATTTAGCTGGGACAACAGCGCAGAGTGGCGTCTTGCCGGCTCCCACCTCTACACCCTCGAGGGGCTTTTCCGCACCGAGCCCGGAGGTGACGACCCGCTGACCAAAAACGGGGCGATGCTTCTTGCCTCCTACGAGGCCGAGCAGCATCTCCTCCACTTCGGTCGCTCCGATGCGGGCGTGTGCTGGACCATTTGTGGCCTCATGAGCGGCTACGTCAGTCACACCGCCGGCAAGGAAATCTACGTCCTTGAAGACCGCTGTTTGGGCCAAGGTCACGCAGCGTGCCACCTGCTTGGGCGTACGCGCGAAGAGTGGGCTGACGAACACGCCGAGGAGCTGGTGTTCTTCGACTCGGGGCGGCTGAAGGAATGCCTCGACGTCTCACTCAGCAGGGTCACGGAGACCTTGAAGGTTGCAGAGCAAAAGCTTCGAAAACACCGTCAAGCGTTGGTCCGCGCTGTACCCGAGGTCGAAGAGCCCTTGGGGTTCGTCGCCAAGAGCCCGAAAATGCAGCAGGCGGTGGACCTGGCGCGACGCGTGGCGAAAGTCGATGCCACGGTGCTCATTACCGGAGAGAGCGGAGTCGGTAAGGAGCGAATCGCGCGGCTCCTCCATGACGAGTCGACGCGCGCAGTCGGGCCATTCATCGCTGTCAACTGCGGCGCCATCACGGAGACGCTTCTCGAGAGCGAGTTGTTTGGACATGCGCGCGGCGCGTTCACTGGTGCGGCTTCGGACCGCCCCGGCTTGTTCGAGGCCGCCAACGGCGGGACGCTGCTGTTGGACGAGCTCGGCGAGGTTTCTCCACGTATGCAGGTCAAGCTCCTGCGGGTGCTTCAAGAGAGGGAGATCCGGCGCGTCGGGGAGAACAAGAGCCGACCGGTGAACGTGCGGATCTTGGCCGCCACCAACCGCGACCTTGCCCATGGGGTCGCTGAAGGCACGTTCCGGCAGGACCTTTACTACCGGCTCAAGGTTGTGGAGCTGAACGTTCCGCCGCTCCGTGAACGCCGAGACGACATCCTGCCGCTCGGCCGACTGCTGCTTGCGGAATCCGCGGTTCGGATGGGTCGCAAGATATCGGGTCTCGCCCCAAGTGCCGCCGATCAGCTCCTTCGCTACGGGTGGCCTGGCAACGTGCGCGAGTTGGAAAACGCCATGGAGCGTGCCGTCGTGCTCGCGCGTGGAAGTCGCGTGGAAGTCGAAGACCTGCCTGAGGAGATCCGCCGAGCGGCCCCCAAGCCGGTGCCTATCGCAGAAACGGTGCAACCGCTCGGGCTAGTCGAAAAAGCGTACATCCTCGAGGTCCTGGAAC
>JBATLA010000398.1:0-1942 GCA_049669945.1 Polyangiales bacterium
ACCGCGATCGATTTCACCACGGTGCCGCCGTGCTTCATCGCCACGGCCGCGTACGGAACACCCCTCGCCGACGAGATCTGGGCGCTTCGGCGCTTTCGTGATCGTTACTTGATGACCAACCGAGCGGGCCGTGCGTTCGTCGATGCGTACTACGCCGTCGGCCCGTACCCCGCGCAAATCATTGCTGAGCACCCATGGCTGCGAACAACAACTCGTGCACTTCTCACTCCACTGGTGGCACTCGCGCGTCACTTGACCAAAAAAAAACAAGCCAAAAGCGCCTCTTCACACCACTGAAGCTCGCGCTCCTGATTGCGCTCGGCGTCTCCTCGGCTTGTGCGACGGTGAAGCCCTACGAGCGTGAGTATCTCTCGCGTCCGAGCATGGATCGTGAGAACGAGCGCACCGAAGCGATGTTCTACAGCCATGTGCTCGACGCACGCGAGGGCGCCACTGGCGGAGTTGGGACCGCCGGCGGGGGATGCGGGTGCAACTAGCGCGCCTACGTGGAAGATCGAGCTGCCTCGTGCTTCGATTGCTTCTAACGGCGAGCGTCGTCGCGCTAGGGGTACACCCAAGCCGCACTGACGCGGATGCGGTGACGGGCACATGGACCGGCGCGGCACAGGTTCGCGGAAACTACTACTGGGACCAAAGCACGCGCGTACTCGCGCCCGAGGTCATCGCGGATCTCGCGGCGCCGCAAGGCACCCGCATGCGAGTCGGCTACCTCGTGGACTCGATCACCAGCGCGAGCATCGCGGCGGGCGCGCTCGAGGACGTTCGGTTCACCGAAACGCGCCACCAGGTCGACCTCAAAGCGGGTCACGAGCTCCTCGAACGAAAGAACCCGGTGGATCTATTCGGAGGGGTACGGTTCAGCCGGGAGCCCGACTACTTTTCGTTTGCCAGCCTGTTCCAGCCGACGATTTGGCTCGCTGACCGCGCGACCATGTTTCGAGGCCGGATCACATACCTGCATGACGAAATTGGGCAGAATTTCCGGGGTGGATCCGGTCAGCGCCCCGACAACATGGGAGGTACGAGCGCCGACCGCTTCAGGGAGACGCTCGACGCGATCTCGGTCGCCGTCGGCTGGGAGCAAGCGATCACGCCGACCTTGTTGCTCGAGGTGGGCTACGACTTCACCTACCAATGGGGCTTCCTCGCAAACCCTTACCGTTCGGTCATCGGCGGGCAGAGGCCCGAGGAGCACCCGGACCAGCGCTTTCGCAACCTGCTCTTCTCACGGCTTGCCTGGTACATCCCGAAGAGCCGAACCTCACTGCAAGTGCTCTATCGATCGTACCTCGACAATTGGAAGGTAAGTGCGATCAATCCCGAGTTTCGCATCTACCAAGAGATGTCCCCGTTCTTCCAAATGCGTTTGCGCTACCGATACTACAAGCAAACCGGCGCGTACTTCTACAAGAGCAATCCGAACGACTACACCTTTCGCGATCCTTACGTCACGGCCGATCCAAAACTGAGCGCCTTCCATGTCAATGAAGCCGGCATTCAGTTGTTGGTGTTTGGCGGCTTCCTCGAGGGCCGCGTTCATCGCTCGATCGCAGGCGCGTCCTTTGACCTCAGCTTCAACTACCGCTGGAACACCAACGCCTTCGGCAACCAGGTAGTCGCCGTGACCGGACTCAGAATTCCTTTCTGACGCCCACCGCGCCTCAGCCCACCACCCTCACCTCAGAATCCAAGTATTTCCAATCATTTGAGCTGGTTTCAACCCCCTCCACCTCGATCGACAGCGCGTGCAATAGATGATGCTTCGGTTCCTCCAGCTCCGGCCCGCCGTACAGCACATCCCCAAGAAGCGGATGCCCGATCGATGCCAAGTGCGCGCGGATCTGATGCCGGCGCGCATGGTTCGCGCGAAGCTCGACGAGAGAGCCGCGCGGCGCCGACGTGCTGCCGATGATCTCCGTGG
>JBATLA010000399.1:0-1624 GCA_049669945.1 Polyangiales bacterium
CTCCAAATGAACAGTGGCTTCCGCTGGCCCTACGGACGCCGCGAGGGAGTCCTTCCAGTGTGGGCGCATCGCCGTGCCGCGGCCCCGAACGCGGAGCTATTCCCGATGGTGATCTTCCAGGACCGAACCTCCGAGGGCTTTGCTTCGCGCACGTCGGTCGACGCGTCTCCTGATTCATATTTTTGTCTCTCGTTCGATCAAACCACCACCACGCGCGAAGCGCTCGACGCCGTCACCTGTGCGAGTGTCTTCAGCAGCGACAAGGGTCGGTTCGTGACCGACGGAGATCTCGCACGGGGATACGGCGAGCCCTACGTCGGACCCGACGGCTCCGAGAGCATGCGTGCGCTCGACGTGGGCTCGGTGTACCCGCCGAGACGTGACGTCGAAGGCCTCGGCCAGTTCGATCATTCGGATGTAGCGGATTTTGTTACGGAAACACGTCGTATCATGCCCGACATCGACGCGGTCACGATGGCTACACCCCCGGGAGAGGTGCCGCGTACCGTGCAGTTCATCGCGCCCGCCGACTGGGAAGACGGCGACTACGTCGCCTGGATCGAAGTCAACGTCGAAGGTGACTACAACGAGGTGTTCAACGACCTCACCTACCCGACGCCGCTCTCCGACCGCTGGGACTTCTGGGCAGAGACCTACGGCTACCCGTATCGCGGACAACCTTCGGTCCTCTACCAAGTGCCCTTCACCTTGGCTCCAATCGTCGAAGAGCACCGGACATCCGAACCCATTGGCTATGGCACACTCCACGGGGAGTCAGGCGAGGTGTTCGTGATGGACTCGTCGATCACCGACGACCCGATCGGCGCGCCCGGCAGCGGCGCGGACAGACTCCTCGAGACCGAAGAAGAAGGGCGCTTCAAAGTCCTCGTGCTCGCCACGAACATCTGCAACGAGCCCGAGCCTCCCCCGGTTTGTGGGACGACCTGCGATCACGACGACGACTGCGGCATGGGCTTCATCTGCACCGAGGATGGAGCCTGCTCTGGAATCTGTGACGTGGAGGCCCAACCTGCCGAGCTTTTCGATTTCACCGCGGAAAACCACAGCAATTCGAAGTGGTCCCACGCGGTGGGAACCCTTCGTTTCACGGTTCCGCAGAGCGTCCGGCCATTGCGGCGGTACTCGGTCCTTTCGAGCAAGATCCTCGTCAACAGCATGGTCACCGAAGAAGCCCGCACAGTCGAAGTCACCGAAGCCGGCCGGCCGATTCAGGGCGATGGGCTTCACATTCCGGTCGACTCCGAGTGCCGAGCGGGTGTTGCATCGGACGCTCTCTGCGCACCGTACCTCGCGGGCGACGAAGGTATGTGTGAAAACGGGATCGACGTCGACGGCGATGGCGACTGTCTCGACCCTGGCGACGTCATCGAAGTCGACGTCGCGTTTGACGCCCACGAGACCGACTACGCGATCGAGATCACCGCGATCGACCTATGTCAAAGTCAGAGCAATCCTTCGACCGCCGAGCTCAAGACGACCGCGATCGATTTCACCACGGTGCCGCCGTGCTTCATCGCCACGGCCGCGTACGGAACACCCCTCGCCGACGAGATCTGGGCGCTTCGGCGCTTTCGTGATCGTTACTTGATGACCAACCGAGCGG
>JBATLA010000400.1:0-1975 GCA_049669945.1 Polyangiales bacterium
ATGAAGACGTGCTCGCCAGCGACCTTCGCGGTTTCCGTCCTTCTCGGGTCGACGACGAATATCTTGGCGCCCCGCGCCTCGATCTCCTTGAGACGCCGGATTGGATTGGAGACTTGCAAGAAGCTCCACTTCGAAATCGCTGGGTTGGCGCCGACGATGATCAGGCACTCGAGGTTGTCGAGGTCGGGAAAGGGTTGAGTGAATGGGAAACCGTAGACCTGGTGTGCGACGGCAAACTTGTTTGCGCAGTCCTGAGTTGCCGACGCAAACATGCTCGTCGACCCTACGCCTTGCATGAAGCCCGCCGCGAACACCGGGTGCAACACGCCGAACCCCGCCGCCGTGCCCACGTACATCGCGATGCTGTCGGGCCCATGGTTGTCGATCAGGTCGCGAACCTTGCCACCGATGCTCGACAAGGCGTCGTCCCAACTCACGCGTCGGAGCTCGCCGTCGATCCGCTCGGTCGGGTACAACAAGCGATCGGGCGTGCCGTACATCTTGTGTTGCTTGAGCCCCTTGAGACAAGCGTAGCCGCGGGTGGCGACGTGGTCGTTGTCGGGCTTGATGTCGACGACGGCGTCGCCCTCGACCGTGACCTCGAGGCCGCAAAGCGCCTCGCAGATCCGGCAAAACGTCTGCACTGTTTCAGCCATAGATGGCCTAGTGTATAGGGCTCAGTCCTCGTGGATCAACGCGTCGAACGCCCGGTTCACGTCATCCATGGACTCGATCAGCATGTCTTCGGCATCGCCGGAGGGCCCGCCGAGCCTCTGCAAACGCTGACTAGTCTCTCTGAATTGTGGCTCGCGCCTGAAAACGTACTCGTAGTGAAGGCGCGCCTGGTCGGTCAATCCTCCCGATTCGCAGGCAAGACCGAGCTCGTAGTGAAGCCCAACCGTCTCGGACGCCGTCTGATCGGGGCTCTCGAGACCGGACTGGAATGCCTCCATCGCGTCCCGAGGCTGGCCCTCTTCCATGTAGATGAGGCCAATCATCGTCCAACACAGACAGCGTCGGCGTGGGTCGCTCATGGCTACCTGGAACTCGCGTCGCGCGTCCGGCAGGAGGCCCATCTCTTTGTAGGCGATGCCGAGGTCGAAGTGCGTGTCGCTGTCGTCCTCGCTTACCTGCTCCGCGACGCCCTTCTTGAACTGCTCGAAGACCGTCTCGACGTCGATCATCTCGGCGCCTTCATCCATCGGTGCGATGTCGGCGACTTCCGCGAGCTCTTCGGCCAGCTTCTCCGCGAAGTCGAAGCCCTCGTCGCCAGGTGCAACCTCTTCGTACCCCATCTCGAGCTCGGGCGGCTCGGACGCCATGGCGGCCGGCATCGAAGAGGCAGCTGGGTAAAGCGGTTGAGCGACGGCCGACACGCCTGACGAAGTCGCCGCGAGCTCCTCGATCTCACGCGCCTTGTCGAGCACGAGCGGATGATCCGGAAGTGTGACCTGGAGCTCACTCACGATGGCGCGTGCCTGCGAGAACAAGCCCCCGACGAGATACGAGTCGGCGAGCTCGAGGGTCTGCTCCATCAGGCTCGGCGCGATCGCCGCGGTCGCCGGCGCCACCTGCGAGCTCAGGAGTGGGATCGCCAGGAACTCGTCGTAGCTGATCGCGTTCAGTGTGCGCATCGGGATGACCCGCCCGCCTCCGCCACCACGAGGCGGCATTGGGGCTGGCGGCTCGGACGCGTAGAGCTCCTCGACTTCGTAGGCCTCCTCGACCTCGATTGTTTCTTCGGAGATGGCCGGAAGGGAGCCCGAGACGGTGCTCGCTTCTTCCTCGACATCTTCCTCGACATACATGATGCCCGACGCGCCGCTCATACCGGATGCGCTCGCCATCGAAGGGGAGCTGAGTTGCGACGGCGGGCTGACGTCGTGCCCGACCTGCATGCTGGACACGGAACCGGTTGCTGGTGCGGGTTGCGCGGCACTCGGCGGTACGAAGTGCTGGCCCGACGCGGCCGCGG
>JBATLA010000401.1:0-3073 GCA_049669945.1 Polyangiales bacterium
CGCTACCGCCTGCCACTCGCCGGCGCCCGAGCCCCTCTCTTGATGAGAGTCGTACATAGGGGATCGGAAAAACGCGACATGGGCCGGAGCGGACGTGCGAAGTGCCAATCGGCAAGACAGCAACCACCGCCGATTGGCGCGCCGCCCGAGGGGCGGCTTGCGTGGCCTGACCCACCGAGTCCTACCGGCCACCTATGCAAGCCGCACCGCTCCGTGGAGTGCCCGTGGCGTGTTTTTCCGAGCCCCGGTGTACCTAGAAGCGAACCTACGGGAGTTCTTCCAACCAGGCGTCGTCTTCGAACCACTTCGCCCGAAGCGCGCTGAGGATTCCCGTGGCCTCAAAGGTGTCGATGTAGTTGTCGATCAAGTTGTAGAAACGGGCGTCTCTGGCGGAGACGGCGATGCCCATGGGCTCTACCGAGAGCGGCTCTTCAAGCGTGATCAGACCGGCGTCCGGATTCTTGAGAATCGCGAGGATGCAAGCCGGAAGGTCGGCGATCATGGCGCTGGCCGAGCCGTCGATGACCTTGGCCACCGCCTGCTCGTAAGTATCCACGCCCACTCGCTTGGCTTTGGGGATGTTCTTCTTCACGAACTCAGCGCTCGTCGAGTTCTTCAAAGTCACAAACGTCACGTCGGGCTGATTGATGTCCTCTACCGTCTGGGCGCCAGCGAGCGCCTTCGAGGTCGTCACGAGCGACTTCCCGGAGAGTAGGTACGGACCGACGAACAGGAAGTCGCGGGTACGCTCGGGCGTGATGTCGACTCCGGACATCACCATGTCGACCTGCCCCTTCTTGAGGGCGGGCAGCAATTGGCCGAAGGGTCGTTGCACGAACTCGACCTCGAGACCGAGCGCGTAGGCGAGCCCTTGAGCCAGGTCGACCTCGAGACCGATCATCTGGCCGCTCTTTCCCTTGACGTTGAGAGGCGGTTGGTTGGCCGACATTCCGACGCGGAGCTTGCCGGTCTTGACGACGCGGTTGAGCACCGGTGACTGTGCGGTGGCGACGCTCGAGCCGATGAGGGTGAATGCGGTCAGCGCGGCGATCGCCGCAAGTCGAATGCTGTGGAACATGAAGCTTGCCTTTCCTAGGTGATGAAGCGGGCCGGAGCCTACACTAGTCACCCAGATCCGCAATCAGCACCGGCCTGACAATCGAGGTCCACAGTTCGTATCCCGCTGGGCTCAAATGCAGCCCGTCCTCGACGAAAAGGGACTCGATGGGCCTGCCGTCTTCGTCGAGCATCGACTCGGACACGTCCATGAAGTGCAGCGAGGGCTCAGTCATCGTTCGCGCCTCTATCAGCGCGTTGGCCCGCCGCATCTCGCCCCAGAGATTCTCCCGGAACACAGAGGGTTTGATCGAGATGAAGTAGATCGGAATCATCAGGTCGCGTTCGCGAATCTTGGCCACGAATGCTTCGTAGTCGCGAAGCGTACAGTCCGGCGAAAGGCCGCCGAGCGCGATGTCGTTGTCACCTGCGTAGAGCACGACGGCGCGGGGCTCGTACGGCACTATGATGCGGTCGACGAAATGCGTGGCGTGCGCGATCACGGATCCGCCGAAGCCGCGATTGAGCACGGGAAGCGGCGCCATGTCGGCCGCGAGCGTCCTCCACAAGAAGATGCTGGAGCTGCCGATGAAGACGATGGAGCCAGGAGCGGGTGGGCTCTGGGCGTCGGCCGCCTCGTACGCCTCGATTGCCGGTTCCCATAGGCCCGGAGGAATCTCTGCCCCAGTGCGAACGCACTCGACCTCGTCGAGAATGGACGGCTCAGAGGACGCGGCGCCGGAGCAGCCGAGGACAAGGATGAGGGACAGTGCGTACCTGACGCGCATCCTCCGTATCTTAGCACTGGCACTGGCACTGGCACTGGCACTGGCACTGGCACTTCTCAAGACTTGCGGGGTCGCGAGCCCGTAGGGCGAAGCCCGGCGCCTAGCGCCGCCAAGGCATTGCAACGCAATGCTGCGGAGGGAGGATTACGCGGTGCGGGTGGGTGAGTCGGATATAGCCAAACCACTGGCTGACGCCGAGACTGCTACCTCAGCAGATATTCACGCAACGCTTCTTTCGCTACGTAGCTCGCCTTAATCCGCCACTTGGGCTCGTTCACCACGAGCGCAGCGACTGCGATTTGCGGGTCGTCGACCGGCGCGTACCCGACCCACCAGTTGTACGTGCGATGCGGTTCGTAGCGACTGAGCGTGCCCGTCTTGCCGGCGACCCGAATGCCCGGAAGGAATGGGCGCCCTCGGCTGTCCCAGAACGCCTTTTTCGCAGTTCCCTTCGTCACCGTGTTGGTCATCATCTCGCCGGTTTCGCGGGCGGTGTGGCGTGGCAAGACCTGACGAAACGTCCGTGGCGTGTGCTGATAGAGCGTTTCGCCGGTCGGGCTCTCGATACGGTCCACGATCGCGGCGTAGGGCATCTGCCCATCATTGGCGATGGTCGAAGCCAGAAGCGCACCGTGAAGCGGTGACAGTTGGCTGTGCCAGAAGCCCGCCGCCATGCGCGCGCGCTCCAGCCGACTATCGGGGACATCCACGGGGCTCGGGCTCGTGGGCAAGTCGAACGGCAAGCGCTGACCGAAACCAAACGCCGACACGTATTGGGTCATCCGCGCCCCGTCGAGGTGGCGGTCGGCAAGCTTGGCGAAGATCGCGTTGATCGAATAGCCGAGCGCGTCACCCATCGTGGCACACCATCGGTCACGCTTCGGGCTGTCCACGAGATCGGCTTGCACCAAGCCGCGCATGCCGCCGCCATAACAGACCGACGTCGAGCTCTTCACGCCGGCGTCGATGAGTGCAGACGCGGTGACAATCTTGAATACCGAAGCAGCAGGCGGGGCCGGATCGGTTGCGACCCGCGCGCTATCCCCTTTTCCTGCCTCGTACCCGACAAACGCAAGCACACGCCCCGTCTTGGGGTCCATCGCGACGAGTCCGCCCTGCGGCACGTCGTATCGGGCGAAGATCGACTGCATGTGGGACTGCAAGTCCTTGTCGACTGTGAGCACGGCCCGCGTGCCATCACGGCGCGGAACGACCCAAGCGTCGTCGGT
>JBATLA010000402.1:0-2163 GCA_049669945.1 Polyangiales bacterium
GCTTCACGGCCCACGGGCCGGACGAGTTCATCGAGCCTTTTCGCTCCAGCTACGACCTCAAGATTCGGCACGCCGCGTTCGTCGCTGCGATTTCGAGCTACTGCCGCGTGCAGCTCGCACGCATCGCTGGGATGGAGTGCTGGGACAAAATCGAGCTCGTGCCGTGCGCGCTCGATTTGCGGGATTTCCCGAGTCGCGGCGATGCGCAAGACCCAAGCCGGCAACTCGTGTGCATCGGCCGACTGTGCCCCCAGAAAGCCCAAACGCTTTTCCCTGATGCCATCGAGCCACTGTCGGACGACTTTCCGGACTTGAAGGTCGTGCTCGTCGGCGACGGCGAGACACGCGAGGAGCTCGAAGAAAAGATCCGCAGCAAGGGCCTCGGGAAGCATTTCGAGCTCCTCGGATGGTGCTCGAATGAAGAGGTGCGTGCGCGCCTCGTGGGAGCACGGGCCATGCTGCTCCCGAGCTTTGCCGAGGGGCTGCCCGTGTCTATCATGGAAGCGTTCGCGCTCCGGCGGCCGGTCATTTCGACGTACATCGCGGGCATCCCCGAGCTCGTCGATTCGTCCTGCGGTTGGATCGTGCCCCCGGGAGACGTGCCTGCGCTCACTTCGGCGATTCGGGACTGTCTCACGCGAGACGAGCAGGACCTGACCGCCATGGGTCACATCGGCCGGTCTCGGGTCGAAACCCGTCACGACGTCCGGGGCTCCGCAGCGCTCCTCCGCGACGCCTTCGCGCGGTACGGCGGCGACGAGGGCTAGTATTTCACGAAGCTCCGAGCAATCCGAGGCTCCGCGCGTAGTCGATGAAATAGTTGACGGTGCGACGTTCGCTGCACTCCTCCGTCACGAAGGCTCGACCGTTTCGGGCGAGACGTGCGGATAGCGCATCGTCATCCCAGAGCCGTTGGATCGTTCGCGCCATGGCGACCGGATCACGCGGAGGACAGACCAGACCCGTGACTTCATCGGTGACGTAGTCCTCCATGGCGACGGACTCGGTCACGATCGAAGGCGTTTCCAACTGCATGGCCGTGATCAAGGTGGTGTGGCCGCAGGGGACCTCCGTATTGCGGAGGGGTAAGACCATCAGCTTTGCATGAGCGATGAGGTTCCAGACGTCGGCGAGCGGGATGTTCGTGCGAACGCTGACGTTGGGAGTCGGCTCGAGTCCTTTGACGTTGGCTGGGCGCGCTACGATGGCCAGCCGGTGATCCGGCAGATGCCGCATGGCGTCCACGAGCGTTGCGTAGTCACGGCCTTCTCCGCCGATGGCACAAAGGTAAGGGGCCTGCTCGATCGGAGCCGTCGAGGGGTCGAAACCGGGCTCCGAAACGCTCCACCGGAGGCTGTCGATCCTGTCGTCGGGAATGTCGAAGTAGTCGACATACCGCGTGCGCTCGACCGAGGAAAAGCAGACGAAGCGATCGACCTGACGGAGCGCGTTGACGATGAAGGCTTGGCGCGCGCCTGTCGGGAGCTTCGAGAACGTGAAAGAAAAAGCCAAGTGCGGAGCCGTCACCCCCAGCGCTCTGCAGAATATGCTCGTCCATGCAGACACCAAGGGTGTATGCGAGACGATCAGCTTCGCCTGCTCTCGCTTGGCAGCCCGAGCCGCTTCCCAGCATGCACGGTAGCGGCTGATCTTCGGGCGCTGAACTCGCTCTTCGAGCCCGGGGTTCGGGCGGGCGGTGTAGCTCAACCAACGAAACCCGTCCTCCGGGAAGCGTCCGCCGATCCAGTCCCAACTTGGATCTGCCGACTCGGAAACATTCACGATGACGGGTCTCGACTCCACGCTGGGCAGGCTAGCACTCCGGGCACCGTGAAGCAGCAAAGCTCAGGCGCCCTTGTGTTCGATGATGGGGGAACGCTTCCCGGTCAGCCTGCCCCAGTGAAAACGTAGCCACCCAATCGCTTCGGGAAATTTCGCGAGCATCAAGAAGAAGGCAAGCGTCCAGGGTCGGCTGGGTCCCTCTCGTCGCAAGCGGCGCGCAATGCGAACGGTGTTGAGCGGGTAGGCAAGTAACAACCCCAGCGAAAGTCCATTGGTGACCGGTCCGGCTCCGATTGCCAGAACAGGGAGAACCAGCCCCCACGAGACGATTCGCCTCGACTCCCGGACGCCCATGCTTTCGGGTGGTGCCCCGTGAAGGTG
>JBATLA010000403.1:0-1662 GCA_049669945.1 Polyangiales bacterium
GCAGTGGACAGGCCAGCAATTGGTCAACGCCTTCCCCAACGACTTGGCGCCCAGGCACGTCATCCGGGACGGAGACAAGATCTATGGCGCGCACTTCGTTGGCCGAGTGCGTGCGATGGGGATCGAGCAGGTCCTCACCGCTCCAAGTGCTGGTCGAAAAACCGCGCGATCGCGTCGAACAGGTGGCGGGATTCCGGCAAACCGGTGTCCGCGAAGAAGTAGTGATTGAGGCCGTCGTAGACAAAGAGCTGTGAGGTGACACCGGCCTGGTCGAGGCGCTGGTGGGTGACGATCGCGGAGCTCAAGGCGAGATCTCGCGTGCTCGTGATGATGAGCGATGGCGGGAAGCGGCCCAACAGCTCGCGGTGATCGATAGGAGCGACGAGCGGGTCGCTCCAATCCGCGCCGTCGAAGTATTCCATCTTCTGCCCCTCGCCGAAGTTCGTGCCGAAGGCTTTGGTGATCACCCGCGCATCACCCGTACTGAACTGACCCGCGCCGGCGCAGAAGATGCCAATCGCCCCCGGCTGCGGGAGCTCATGCGCGTCGAACCAGGCGACGGATTGTGCCGTGAGCAGACCCCCGGCCGAGCAGCCGAAGATGCCGATCTGACCCGGCGCGTGATCTTTGAGGAGTCGGTGATACACGGCGGCCACGTCTTCACTGGCCGCCGGGAAACGATGCTCGGGGCCCTGACGGTAGTCGACGCTTACGACGCGCATTCCGGCGACGCTCGCGACGGGAATCGACTCGAGCCGGCCTTGCGTTCGCGCGCCCATCGAGAAGGCACCTCCATGCAAATTGATCAGGACCCGACCCGCGTTTTCCGGGGGAACGCCATCTTGGGGCGTGAACACTTCTGTGTAGACTCCGTCGATGTCGAGGACTTCTTCGCGAACCGGGTAGATCTTCCGCGCCAGTTCGATCCGCGGTCCGTAGAAGTGCTCATCGAGGATGGCGCGCTTCTCGTCGATGTCGCCCGTCGCGAGCGCAACGACATGCGGAACCATCTCGTCACGCAACTCGGCCGCGGCCTGATTGGCGGCGTCGCTAACGAACTCGGAATTTGGCACTCCTTCCGTGAGCCGCTGCGCGAACATGACCACCACAACGACGAGGCCGCCTGCAACGAACGATACGAGCATTCGAATCATTGGATCACCGAAGCACTTCTAGCCTTCTTCACAGCGATAGGCGCTGAACCAATACCATGCGAACACCGGGAAACGCGGTTCTTCGATAAACCGCAATCCGGCAGAATTGTGGGCGTCTGGTATGACTTCCATGGGTATGGCAAGGGGCCTGTCGTCGATGAGGATCCCCGTCACGCGCCCGACGGCGAGCAACCCGTTCACCAACATCCCAGCACCTCCGCATCCCGCGTTCCACAACTGACAGTTGGCTCTCATACGGATGCCACACCGTTTTCTCCCTCGATCGGCACGACGACATCACGGCGGTATTGGACGAAACAGAAGAGATCAAGCGCCGACATGCGCGATGCTGGTCAGTCTGGCTCGAGATCGACGTGGCGAACTTCTGGGGCCGCCTCGGAGAGTTCCTCCTCAATCCGGTCCACTTCGTCACCGACGGCATCGGTCACCTGGCCTCCAAACTCAATGAGCAGGCGTTCGAGCGCCCGCGGTCCGTCTAGTCTGGACC
>JBATLA010000404.1:0-5822 GCA_049669945.1 Polyangiales bacterium
GGTTCGATTGGGTGACCCCGAAGGCGCGGAGGTCATCCGCAAGCTCGTGCGAAGCTGGCGCATCGAAGCACGGCAGTACGCGGTCGAGCTCGTTGGGGAGCTCGGCCTCACGTCGATGATACCGGACCTCGCTCACGCGTATCGGAGGAGCCGAAAGGCCGAACGGCCCGCATACGAGGCAGCCCTCGAGCAGCTGGCGCCGAACGACCCCGAAGCCAAGGCATTGCTTGCTTCGATTCGAGCCGCAGATCACCCTCAGTAGTGGAGGCACGCCATGCTCTTCGATACCCATTGCCATCTCGACGACCCGCGGCTCCACGAAGAGCTCGACGCGGTGCTCGACCGAGCCAAGGGGGCGGGCGTACGCCGCATCACGACGATCGGTTGCGCCCACGACGTGGCCTCCGTCAACTCGGCGATCGAGATCGCGAAGCAGCACCCGGATTGGATCTCGGCGACCGTCGGCGTTCACCCCCACGATGCGAAGGACCTCGACGACACGCTTTGCGACGCGATCAGGGAGGCCGCCAAGGACGCGACGGTCGTAGCCATCGGCGAGACAGGTCTCGACTTCCACTACGACCACTCCCCGCGCGAGGCTCAAATGGACGCGTTTCGGAAGCAGGTGGGGATCGCCAGGCAGCTCAGGAAGCCGCTGGTGATCCATACCCGAGCGGCCCCCAAGGAGACACTGCAGGTCCTCCGGGAGGAGCACGCGAGCGACGTCGGCGGGATCATTCACTGCTTCAGCGAGGACGCGCCGTTTGCCGCGTCGGCGCTCGATCTGGGCTTCATCTCGTCGTTCAGCGGGATCGTGACCTTCAAGAAGGCGGTCGCGGTCCAGGAGGCGGCGAGGAAGCAACCCGCCGACGCCCTCCTCGTCGAAACCGATGCCCCCTACCTCGCTCCGATCCCGAATCGCGGAAAACGCAATGAACCCGCGTATGTAGCCCACACCGCAAAGCGTATTGCCGAGCTCCGCGGCGAAGACCCCGAGGCGCTGGCCGAAACGACCTACCAAAACGCCCTCCGCCTCTTCGGAATCCGAGAGCCGGCTTGACTCGACTGGACGCATAACTATCTTTGCGGCCCTTTTCGGGCGGAGAAGACCTGTGAATACGAACCCCGGCCTCATCGGCACCAAGCTTGGCAATACCCAAATCTTCCTCGACGACGGGGAGGTAAGGCGCGTCACTGCGATCAAGGCGGGACCCTGCATCGTGGTGGGGAAGCGCACCCCGGACAAAGACGGCTACGCCGCGCTTCAGCTCGGCTTTGGCTCACGCCGCGACAAGCTCGTCACCAAGCCAGAGGCCGGCGTCTTCAAGAGCGCCGGCGTCGAGGCTCCCCGCATCGTCCGTGAGTTCCGCGTCGACGCCGCTCTCCTCGAGCGCTTCGAAGTCGGACAGACGCTCGGTGTGTCTGACATCTTCCAGGACGGTCAGTTCGTCGACGTGTCCGGCACGAGTAAGGGGCGCGGTTTCACTGGCGTCATGAAGCGTCACAACTTCGCCGGCGCCGGTACCGTCGGTCACGGCACGCACGAAGCCAAGCGTCACGGTGGCTCGATCGGTATGAACATGACTCCCGGTCGCACGCTTCGTGGCCAGAAGATGCCGGGCCAGTACGGCAACAAGAAGGCCACCATTCTCAATCTCAAGATCGTGAAGCTCCTTCCCGAAGAGAACATCGTTCTCGTCGACGGCGGCGTTCCCGGTCCGCGCAATGGTTTCCTCACCGTGAAGGGTGCCATCAAGAAGGCCTCCGTCGCCCTTCCCGAGCCGCCCGCGAAGGAAGAGGCCGCAGCCGAAGCGCCTGAAGCCACCGAAGAGGGCTAGCTGCCCGGCCGACGAAAGCAGGATCACCACGGACGCCGCGCTCGGCGCGAAGGGTACCCTGCCCGTTCAGTCTACAAGCTTCAGGAAATCGATCGACGGGTCGGTCTTTTCAAGAAGGGCCACCGCGTTCTCGATCTCGGCGCAAGCCCAGGCTCTTGGACGCTCTATGCGGCCGAGCGGGTTGGACCCGGTGGCCGCGTATTGGGGATCGATCTCAACGACCCCGAAATCGCCCTTCCGTCACAGGCGGAGATCCGGACGCTCGACGCGTTCGAAGCAGACCCCGCTAGTTTCGGCGGACCCTTCGACCTAGTGATCAGCGACATGGCGCCGAAGACCAGCGGTCAGCGGCACGCGGACCAATATCGCAGCTACGAGCTCGTGATGCGCGCGCTCGAGCTGGCCAAGATGGTCCTCCAGCCGGGCGGCACGTTCGTCGCGAAGATTTTTCAAGGGGCGGAGTTCGAGGACGCCCGCAACGCCGTTCGCGAGGTATTCGCAAAGGTCCGGATCATTCGGCCGGAAGCGACGCGGAACGAAAGCTACGAAGTCTTCCTCGTGGGCGTGGGTTTCCGGCCAGCTACTTGAGCGATTCGAGGCGCCCGCGTGCGCGCTCCGCGTACGGGCCGTTCGGAGCAAGCGAGATCGCTCGCCGGAGGTGGAAGCGCGCCTTGCCAACGTCGCCCAGCTTCGCGAGAATCGAGCCGTACGCGTATTGAAGTGCCGGATCGATCTCGTCTTGGCCGATCGCGCGCCGCATGCTCTTCTCCGCGGAGCTCAGGTCTCCCGCGGCGTAGTACGCGAGGGACAGCTCGGCGAGGAGGTCGGTCGGTGGCGGATTGGCGGCCTGCCGGAGTGCATCCTCGAGCACCGCAACGGCCTCCTCCGGAGCCATCACGCGGCGCAAGCCCTCGCCAACGGCGATCGACAGAAGCACATCGCCCCGCACCATTGGTCGGGCCGCGCGGAACTGAGAGGCAGCATCCTCCATCCTACCGGCCTCCAAGTACATCATCGCGAGGTTGATGCGAGGCACGGGGTCGCCTGGGAGCTGCTCGATGGTCGCGAGGTACTCGCGCTCCGCGTCGTCGAACCGTCCCTGATCCTCGTACGCCAAACCCAGGTTGAAGCGCGCAGCCGTGAGGTCCGAATCGAGGGATACCGCGCGTTCGAGCACGGAGATCGCCTCCTGCAGGTTCCCGCCCTCACGCAGCAGAACCCCGAGATTGTTCATGGCTTCGGCGAACCGAGGGTCTATGTCGGTGGCGCGGCGGTAGGCTCGCTCGGCCGACGCCAGGTCGCCCTTGGCTTCCTGAGTGAGTCCTAGGTCCAACCAAGCCCTTGCGTCTTCCGGGTCGTCGGCGATCGCCTGTTCGAACACGCTCTGCGCCTCGGTGACTCGACCGTTCACGAGCAAACGCTCTCCCCGAAGCACGTCGGACGTCGCCGGAGGCTTGCTCACCAAGTTCTCCGGCGCCGTCTGCGAAGGAGCCTTGGAGGACGAGCGCGGTCCGCATGCGAGCGCGGTGCTCAGTGCCACGAGCGCGAGTCCGCGAACGACGTGGTGCAACCTCATGAAGCCTCGGCACGAGCGTGCAACGCAAGGATGCGACTGTGGAGCACCTGTCGCAGCCGCTTCAATCGCTCGAGATCGTGGACCTTGTTGCCGTTCTCGTCCGCCACATAGAAGACGTCGGCAACGCTCTGGCCTTCCGTGTTCACCTTGGAGACCGCGATGCTCAGGTCGAGCTGATGAAGCGTGCGCGCGATCTCGTGAAGCAAGCCGATGCGGTCTCGTGTGAAAACGTCGACCACGGTGTATCGAAGCGACGCGTTGTTGTCGACGCTGATGTGGGTCGGGACGTCGGGGCCGGGTCGAACCGACCAGGGTGGCGGCGTGCTCTGGCGCGCAATGAGATCCTGAGCAGAAATTCGATCGGTCATGCGCCGAGCGACGTCGTCGCGAACTGCTTCCGCAAGCCGCGTCGGCGAGGGAGTATTGTCGCCGACCTTGACGGAAAAGACGTCAAATGCCTCGTTGCCGCTCTTGCGACGGCGTGTGTAGATCTCCGCCGTGAGAATGGAGAGATCGTGGGCGGCAAACACGGCTGTCAGATCCGCGAGCAGGCCAGAGCGGTCGGCACACACCACGACGACTTCTTCGACGTCTTCGGTGCGGCCAGGCCCGACCCGCACAGTGACCAGGCCGTCGTCCCGGTCTCGCGCGATCCGCGCGTGCCGCCGCACGACATCGACCGGATTGGCGAGGAAGTACCGGTCTGGCATCTCGTCGATGAAGCTCTGCAGCTCTGGGCGAGCTGCATCTCCGGCGAATCCGACGACGGCTTGCAGCTTCACCTCGAGGACGCGGCTCTCCGTTTGCGCGGGGCCGTCCCCCATTTCGAGCTCTGCAAGCGTCGACAGATAGAGGTCTTCCAAGGCCCTTGCCTTCCACGTGGTCATCGCCTTGGGGTTGATCGTCGACACGATGGCGACCGTGCACAAGAATAGGTCGCGAAGACGCTCGGGCGTCTCGACCATCTTGACCACCTCGGTGAGTCCCTGCGGGTCGTGGATGTCGCGTTGGGTAGCCCACCGATAGAGCGCCTTCTGGTTTCGAACGAGCCAGCCGACGTGCTGCGCATCGATGGCGCTGAGGCCCAGCCGAATCGCGACGCTCTCCGCCATGCGTGCGCCTTCTGCTTCTTGGTCACGGCCGCGAATGCGGCCGAGCGAGTGCAACAAGACCGCGAGGAACAGGGGCAGACGACGAGGCGCTTCGGCCGCGAGACGCGAGGCAAGCGAGTGCACGCGAGAGTCGCCGCGGGTCAACGTCTGCAGGTGCTCGAGAGCCTTCACGGCGTGGACATCCGCGGTGTAGACGTGGAACACATCGTGGTAGACTCGGCCAACGAGTGGATCGAACTCGGGAATCATCGCGGAGACGAGCCCGACCTCGTAAAGCTCCCCGGTCACCGAGGCGCTTCGGGAGCCCGTCTCATCGATGTTCTTGATGAGCGATAGGAAGAGCTGGGTGGCCTCCTCGGAGTCTTGGAGCCGCAGCCGCCACCGCTTGTCGGGGGCGATGCGCGCGATGGCGTCCAGCGCCGAGTGGTCGGGACGCCTGTGGTGACGAATCGCTTGGCGATAGAAGCGGAACGCGAGCGCCGGGTCCTCATCCAATCGCTGCGGGTTCTCGAGCGTAATGGCGCCGTCGGCCAGGATGATCCCCTGGGCGAGCTTCCGGAACGTGGCCGCGCGGCCTCGCGGGCGAGCCCGATCGAGCATTCGCTCGGCGGTCAAGGCGACGATGCGCGCGTGCCGATAGTAGGCCTGCATGAACTGCTCGACGCCCAGAGTCACACCGTCGACGAATCCAAGCTCCTGCGCGATGTCTTCTTGGTCGCCAAAGGTCAATCGATCTTGCTGGCGCCCAGCCCGAAGGTGCAGGAGGTTCCTGACGCGCCAAAGCATCTCTCGCGCAGCCTCCAGCTCGCGAACCTCGCGGGCGAGCAGAGCACCGGTGCGCACGTAGTCCTGCTCGTTGCGCGCCCCCCAACGACCGCGAGCCGCCCACTCGGCCACATCCAAGTCGCGAAGGCCTCCGCGACCCTGTTTCACGTCGGGCTCGAGCAAGTACAAGCTTCCGCCGAAGCGCCGATGCCGGGACGCGGTGTCTTGCTCGAGGGCATTCAAGAACTCGACGAGATGCGGCTCGAACACTTGCTCGCGGGCACCCCGCTCCAGGTCGTCGAGGAGGGAGCCACTGCCGGCAACGCGGCGGAAATCGATCAGCGTGGTCGTGGTTCGGATGTCATCGCGCGCGAGACTGAGGGTCTCATCGACGTTCCGCACCGCATGCCCGATGTCGACACCGAGATCCCAGAGCGGATAGAGCAAGCCCTCGGCTAGAGCACCGACGAACGGGTCCTCCGAATCGTCGCAGAGGAAGACGACGTCGACGTCGCTGTTCAAGCCCAGGGT
>JBATLA010000405.1:0-8694 GCA_049669945.1 Polyangiales bacterium
GCAGTGAGCTCCAACGAGATCCGGCGGGTTGCAGTCGCTTCCAACTGAGCTCAGCGCGGTCGTCGAAAAAAAGCGCCTCCTCTGAGAATACTTTTGGTCCCCAAAACCGATAACTTGGTCGATGAAACCACAACCTTGCCCGAACTACCCACCGGCAGAGCCGCCGGGTAACGAACCGTACGCCTGCTTCCTTCAGCGAAGGGACCAGATCGCAGCCTGGCTGCAGTCTGGCTACTCAATCAAAGACGTCTGGACGGCGTGCCGACGCGCCACACCGCCGTTCGAAGCCTCCTACCGGACGTTCTGGCGGTACTGCCGTCAGCACGGACTCAGCATGCCTCGAGGCGCCCCTCCAGAGGCAATGACGAAGCCCATCTCGGAGAACGCAATTGCTCCGAAGCGATCAGCTCCGCTCGAATCCTCCCCGCAAGTCTGGCCGCGAGTCCCCGGCAAGCCCCGCGAGTTCATTCCCAGGACGGAGGACTAGAGGCCGTGGAAACACCCACCCACAGAGACGGAACGTGGCTCACTTATGCCCAAGCCGCACGCCACACCGGCTGGTCGATCCGACATCTACGAAACCTAGTCTCGGGAGGACGGATTCCGGTTTACGGACGTCCGCGGGTACGCCGGTTCCGCCGGGATATATTAGACCTCTTCCTGACGAACCCGGACATGGCGATGCAGAAGTTCCTGTCGGAAAGGAACGAGCCGCATGGCGCTTAGAAAGCTCGCCAACTCATGGCAATTCGACTTCACACTCCAAGGCTACGATCGCCAGCGACAGGCTGGGTTCAAGACCAAGGCGGAGGCGCGCGAAGCCGAATGACAACGGCGCACCGATCTGATCTCAGGTCGAAAGCGCATCCTATTCGCGGACGCGTACACGCAGTACATGTCCGCGACCCGCATGAAGGCCCTCGGCCGCGACCATTGGGAGCGCTGTTGGCCGGATATCAAACCTGTGCTCGGCCACCGGTTCATCGAGGAGGTCGATACCTCGGCGCTGGACCTGCTCAAGACCAGGGTGCCCAGCCACCTTGCACCGAGCTCGATCAATCACCGACTGTCCCTGGTGAGCACAATCCTTCGGTTCATGTGGAAGCGGGGTCTCCTTGCATCGGTTCCCTATGTGCCGATGGAAAGCGTCCCCACGACAGAACCCGTCTGGTACGGCGAGGAGGAGCGGGACCGTCTTCTCGACGGCATGTTCCGCCTCCAGCCGCGCTGGTACCTATTCTTCTATCTAACGACCAGGCTCGGTCTTCGGACGGGAGAAGTATACGCCGTCGCGAAGAGCCGTATTCGGGACATCCCGCCGCAGCTCATCGTCGACCGGGCGGTGCAGCGGGGCAACAAGGAGCGGCCCGCGCTTCTTGGGACCCGCAAGAACAACAGATCGCTGAAACTGTCGCTCACGCAGGACACGGTCGACGCGATTCGTTGGCACATCGGGCAACGGTACTCGGAGGAGGAATTCCTTTTCTCCATCGACGGAACCTTTCCCAGGCACCTCGACAGCCACAAGCGACCACTGCGCACGGTGCAACGGGCGCTAGGGCTCCGCGAGCTGAGCCATCACCAGATCGGCCGTCACTCGGTAGCCAGTCAGGCCGCCACCAGCGGTCATTCCATCAAGGCGATCCAGGCCCAGCTCGGCCACCAGTCGGCGCAGAGCACGCACCTCTATGCCCACCTCGGCGACCAGGCGCAGCTCCGATTAGTCGAAGCGTTACGGCCCGTTTCTCCACCTCACGTCAACGTCAGGTCAACGGCTCCCGATCGCCAAAATCGGTAGCGCCGCAAGTCCTTGAAATGATTGGTCGGGGCGACTGGATTCGAACCAGCGACCTCATGCTCCCAAATCACAAAAGGTGGGTTTTGGGCGATCGGTGAAGCCCCTGCAAAACGCAGGGAATTCTCAACCCTAACAACCACTTAGCCGCATCGCCATGTTCAGGATTTGTCACTCCATGTCACGTGATTTCAGATCTCGTGGTCAACATTTGGTCAACGAGCCGAGCTCGACCTTGCCCGTCGAACCTCACTCGGTAGGCCGTTCAACATTCGAACCTGGCGCCCACAGGAAACAGAAACTTCTCATGTTCAACCCTGAGAGCAGTAGAATCCTGTGATGCTGGTTCGCCGAAGCGAAGACCGGGGACACGCCGACCACGGTTGGCTGGATTCACGCCACACGTTCTCGTTTGCCAACTACTACGACCCGGACCACATGGGGTTTCGTTCACTTCGAGTGATCAACGACGATCGCGTCGCCGGGGGACGAGGTTTTTCAACCCATTCGCACCGCGACATGGAGATCATCTCGTACGTCGTCGATGGAGCGCTCGAGCACGAGGACAGCATGGGCACGAGCTCGATCATCCGGCCCGGCGAGGTTCAGCGCATGCGCGCCGGAACGGGGGTGACCCACAGCGAATACAACCATTCGGCGACGGAGCCACTGCGGTTCCTCCAGATTTGGGTGATTCCCGAGGAGCGCGGTCTCACACCCGGGTACGAGCAGAAGTTCTTTGGCGATGAGCGACGGGGCAAGCTCCGGCTCGTGGCATCTCGCGACGGCGCCGAGGGCTCGTTGCAGATCCAACAAGACCTCGCGATGTTCGCCTCGGTCCTCGAGGACGGTCAGAGCATCGCGCACGAGCTCCCCGAAGGAAGGGGCGCCTGGCTCCAGATCGTACGCGGCACGGTTTCGGTAGACGGCGTCGAACTCGCTGAGGGGGGCGGTGCGTCGTTTAACGGTGCGCACACCATCAACATCAAGTCGCTGGGGGACAGCGAGCTCATCCTGTTTGACATCGCTTGAGCCGAACGACAGGAGCAAGTCATGACGCGACTCGTTGGCATTTCCGGTAGCCTTAGGAAAAACTCGTTGAACGGCGCGCTGCTTCGCTCTGCGGTGCCGCTCGTGCCCGACGGGACGACGCTTTTGCTGGCCTCGATCGGCGCAGTGCCTCTCTACAATGCCGACCTAGATGTCGACGGCGGCCCTGCAGCGGTGCAGGACCTCAGGCAGCAAGTCGGCGACGCCGACGGGCTTCTGATCGCCACCCCCGAATACAATTACGGCATTCCAGGTGTTTTGAAGAACGCGATCGACTGGCTCTCTCGACCGGCGTTCAAGTCCGTCTTGGCCGGAAAACCAGTTGCAATAATCGGCGCCTCGCCCAGCGTGGTGGGCACAGCGCGGGCACAAGCGCAACTCAAGCAAGTCCTCTTGGGCACACTATCCGAGTTGTTCCCGTATCCCGAGGTGGTGGTCGGAAAGGCCTACGAACGAATCCGCGACGGGCAACTGACAGACGACCAGACGCGTGAGCTTCTCCGCACGATGCTAGGCCGATACATCGACTGGAACAGAACCCTGGTGGGCTCGCTCTGATGAAGAAGAACATCTTCGTGGTCGGCGCGACGGGCAACCAGGGAGGCGCAGTTGCGCGCGCATTGCTAACCTCGGGCAATGACGTGACGGGTTTGACGCGAAACGTCGACGGCCCGGGCGCACAACGCCTTCGGGCATTAGGCGCTAGAATGGTGAGCGCTCAGCTGACTGACGCCAACACGCTGGCGCGCGCCATGCAAGGCACAGATGGGGTCTTCGCGCTGACCACGCCTTTCGGATCGAGTCCCCAGAACGAGGTTGTTCAAGGAGCTACGTTGATCGAAGCGGCCACCCTCGCGGGCGTGGGACAATTCATTTTCAGCTCTGTGGGCAGCGCGGACCAGGCTACCGGCGTGCCACACTTCGAGAGCAAGTTTCGGGTGGAGCAAGAGTTGAGGGAGAGCGGGCTGCGTCACACGGTTCTCAGGCCCGTCTACTTCATGCAGAACATGCTCTCCCCCAGCGGCCAGAAAGCACTGCGCGAGGGAGCATTCGCACGGCCTCTTCCCGCGAACTGCAGGCTGCAGCAGATGAGCCTGAAGGACTACGCGCAGGTCGTCGTGACGGTAGTGGACGAACCCGATCGATTCGTCGGCCACGCGATCGACATTGCCTCCGACGAGTTGACCGGCGTCGAGCAGGCGGAGGGCCTGGGCCGCGTGCTCGACGAGCCGGTGCGCTACCGCGAGCTGCCGTTCGACGTGCTCGGACCCGAAGGCAGCGACATTCGCCTCATGTTCGAATGGTTGGCGAAAGTCGGCTACCGCGCTGAGATCGCGCGCCTACGGAGCATGTTTCCAAACATCCGTTGGCAGAGCTTCGAAGACTGGGCGCGACAACAGGGTCGGGAATCACTTCTCGGACCGTGAATTAGCCGTGAACTACGCAAGCGCAGGGGGCACTCCGGGCGTGCCGAATGGGCGCTCCAATGCTTCGCGGTCCCAGCGTGCGAGCCGTGCAGCCGCTTCGTAGGTAGACTGCAGGAAGCCGAGGAGCATTTGGTCTGGGTGGGCGGCTGAACGGACGGCATCGTAAGCCAACACGAACTCACCCAGCGTTTGGTCGAAGTAGGCTTCGCTCGGCGTCACGGGCTGCTCGGAAAACCCGTCGGGTGTCGGGTAGGCGTACGAGTAGAAGGCTGGAAAATCCACGCCGCCGCCGCCGGCCCAAAAGCCCGCTGAGCTGACCTCGTGCGAGTAGGCTTCGCGAGTCACCGAGTCGGGCAAGGCGGGGATACCGCCCGGGTGCATCGGCGCCGTACGCCCCGAGAAGCGGGTTACCGCCATGTCAAAGCTACCCCAGAAAAGATGGACCGGACTGGTCTTACCTAGAAAGCCCGTCCGGAACTCCTTGAACACGCGGTCGACTTGCAAAAGCGCTTGCCAGTACCGATGCACGGCATCGGGGTCGTAAGCCCCTGGTGCCGTGTTCTTTGCGAAGGGGACGGGCTCCGGGACTTCGTTCGGGGCTCCGTCGAAGTCGATGTACGCCCCAAGCTCCCTCATCGTCGAACGAAAGCGCTCGTCGAACGCCGCTACCGACATGGCCTCGAGAGGAATCAGCCGACTCCCGCCATCGCTTGCGGCGGCGACCAACTGATGGCCGATGAAGTCGAAGTCGATTTGAACGCTTTTGTCGGCGCAGTGGATCACCGAGGTCGTGAGGCCACGAGGGGTCAAGTAAAGAGTCGCGTGCCAGGAGTGGTTCAGCCACGGGGTGTACGCGAGCCGATACTTGCCGACGATTTGCAGCCACTGGTGGAGCGTCTCGCTGCTGTCTTGCCAGGGCTCGAAGGGAATGTCGGGCCATCGGTCGGTCATGGGCGGCGCTCCTCGTAGAGCCGCAACCTTACCAGAGCTGGCCGACTGGCTCTAGGGGAGGCTGGACTCATGTAATTGAGTCTCCGGGATTCCCGGGCCGGTTCACGCCCGCCGCATCCTTTCCAGTCAGTGAAGATGACTTCCTCCAACTCGTGGCCTTTGCGCAGCAGCCGAGCAACCTCGCGGCGCCTGCTCGGACGCGAGCTACATCGGGGCCGTGCCCTTCTTCACCGTCTTGGTTGGCGCGATCTCCCCGTCCATGACCTTCTGCGAGACCCCATAGTAGCGCATCGTGAAGGAAAAGGTCTGGCCCTTGGTGTCGATGTTGTTCGGCGCTTCGTCGCCGCAGTTGAAGGAAACCGTGGTGGTTCCGTTTCGGTTCATCGTCCACGTGTAAGAGCTCACGTTGCGAACGCCCTCGAGGAGGTAGCGGTTCCGGTCGTATGCAGTGACCGACGTGAAGTAGACCGACCGGGGATTCTCAAACGTGGTTTGATAGCATGTCGCACCGTCCATGAACTTCGAGTTGGTGTATTTGTTGGACACGCCGACCTCGGGCGATGACCCACCCCAGCCGTTCGCCACCTCGAGATTCCATTGGTGAAGGTCCGTGATCTCTGAGGCGCTTCGCGGGAACGTGTACTCGAGGACGTAGTCGCGCGTCTCTTCGCGATAGCGTTCGACCCACCTCTGTACCTCGTCGTAGTCGTAGTTCTCCACCTCGTAGGTCCCGAACTTGAACCCCTCGTCCTCGATGAGGTCCTGGGCCGCCCGGGCGGCGTCGAGGCCCTTCTCGGTTCCCGACCGGTAGATCAAGAAGGCGAACTGAGAGTCTACCTTCACCGTGTGCGTGCCTTCGTCGACGACGTAGTGCAGTCCATGGCCTCCCTCGTTGACGACTTGCACTGCCATGTACACGTCCGTTTCGGGGATGGTGAAGGTTACTTCGTCCTGTTCGTCGACCTCCGCAATGATGACCGAATACAAGGTGTCGTCGTTCATCTGGATGGTGGGGGCGGCATCACCGCGCGGTGGAATCCCGCGCATGTGAGTGAGGTGCTCGTTCGCGCCCCGCGCCGCCCAGTTACGGAAGTTTTTGGCCGTTTCGGCGTGCGCAAAGTTCTCCTTGGTGATCGGGATGAACCCGTCGGTGTTCTTCTCGGCGACGTTGTCGCGACTCGCCCCGGAGGAGGGGGTCTGCACCGCGGGAGTGGACCCGGCGCAACCGCACAAGGCGAGGGTCCCAAGGATGACTGCACGTACGTCGATTCGATGTCGGTCGTTCATGCGGCGAGTTTGAGACGAGCACGCGATGCGTCAACCAGTGAATCAATCCGCGACGAGGACGGGGTCGTCGGGGCGTACTTCGGGTGGTCGACCTCCCGATTCTGGGCCCAGTCCCAGCCCCAGTCGGTGGCCTCCTTCTCCCAATACCAGGCGTCGTCCTGCCACCAGGCGTACGGGTCTTCGCAGCCGCACGGTGGCTTCAGGCACTGCTGATTGCAGGACGCCTTCGCGGAGACGCTGTCGATGGTGCCCTCGGTATGAATGATGACCTTGTCCGGGTAGAGTTCGTGCTGCGTGTCGAGCACATCCTCGTAGACCTCGTCTCCGTTGTCCGGTTGTGCCGTCAGGTCCTCGGTGATGGCGAGGCGATGCCGAATCGCAGGCACTCGCGGGTCGCTCTGCCCGACCGAAAGCATCTTGCCCTTGGCAATTCTTCCCCAGCCTCCTGCTTCTTCGTATCGGCGATATCTGGCAAGCGCCTGGCGGAGTTGATCGTACTTGGGTCGCTCAGGTTTTAGCTCCTCGATCTCCTGGTAGAGTGATTTGCTCGCGAGAAACTCGCGCCCGTCCAGGTCTGGGCAATGTTGATGTTCCGATCGATTCGTTCCGGGTCGACCTTTCCGTAGAACGCGTTGTACGCCAAGCGCGCTAGGGCATCGGTCAACAGAATGTCGAAATCCACTTCCCTGCCCACATCAGGATGCTTGGCGAGTTCCTCGCGAAGCGTCTTCAGCCGGTCGAGGTAGTAATCCTGCGGGTCGAGCCCATCGCCTCGAATGTCCGTGATCGCGCGGAGCAGCTCATCGATCTTCTTCGGGTCGGTCCATACCGGCTCGAAGCGGCTCTGTGGGTAGAGCTCAGCGATGAGCCGCACTGCTGTGATGCGTACGCCATCAACGCTCAGTCGGCCGGACGCGTCGAGCGCTTCCATACGATGCCGCAGCTGAACTTGGGCGCCGCTCTCGTCGGCATGTGCGACTGATGAGGAGAGGGCACCAAGTATGAGGTTGGCGCAAATGAGAGATGCGACGCCTAGCCTGCGGTACATGCCGTGAGGGTGGGTCCCTCTCGAGATCCGGTCAATACTTGACTGACTCGGCGCGACGCATTGGCTCGCCGCGCGCGTCGAGCCCCACCAACCCCATAAACGCCCTAGCCTTTTCTCCTTGACTCAGATGTGCCTGCCGAAGCAAACCGGAACCACCCTATGCACATTCCACATCCATCCACTCTAGTTCTGGCCTCGGTGCTCACCACCTGCGGCCTGGTGGCCGTAACCGGCTGCTCGCCGCGACCCGAAACCTCGGCCGCTACCCCCGAGGCCACCGAGGCGCCCACGAAGCCGAAGTCCCCGTCCCCAGCCGACAGGCCAACGGCTCCGACAACAGCGGTGGCTACCGACATCCCTCCAGGCATCGCGATGCCTGATGAGATCGACACTCGGCTCGGCAAGCTCACATTCGTCGATGGCGCGCCATCAGACGACACCGTGCAGAAGGTCTTCGACAACCTCGACTTCACTCGAGCGCTCGACGCGTACCTCAACGGTTACCAACTCGTGTCGTTACAGGCAATGTACAAAGGGCTGGTCGCCGCCGGAGTGCAGGACAACGGGGGCGTCCTTCTGTTTTCGGGCCTGATGGACTCCCAGTCCCTGTTTCTCACCGCGAACGCCGACACCGTCTACTACATCTTCATGATCGACGTGAAGGACGGGCCGATGGTGGTCGAGACACCGCCGGACGCGCTTGGCCTGTTCGACGACTTCTGGTTCCAGCACGTCATCGACTTCGGCCGACCGGGTCCGGACCGCGGAGAGGGCGGGAAGTTCCTGCTGCTGCCCCCGGGCTACGACGGCCCGCTCCCGGACAGCGGCTACCACGTCGGGCAGAGCAGCACCTACCGGGTCGTGGGCCTCGGTCGCAGCTTCCTGACGAATAACGACCCCAAGCCGACCGTGGACACGATCAAGAACGCACTCAAGATCTACCCCTACACGCCGGGTGGCTACGGCAACAGCATCGCAACCCTGCTCGAAGGCGAGGTAAAGCCCCGCAAGCCTGCTCCCGTTGAACCGGTCACCTTCGTCGAGGGAACAGGCCTCGCGATCAACACGCTGCCGCCGAGCGACCATACCTATTACGAGCTGCTGAACGAGGTCGTCCAACAGCAGCCGGGCGGCAC
>JBATLA010000406.1:0-2348 GCA_049669945.1 Polyangiales bacterium
TGCAGGAGCTCGACAATGCCATTCTGTTCATCGACGAGATTCACACCATCGTCGGTGCCGGCGCGACGACGGGAAGCTCGATGGATGCCTCCAACATCCTCAAGCCAGCCCTCGCGTCAGGAAAGCTACGCTGCCTCGGCTCGACGACGTACGCCGACTTCAAGCACTTGGACCGCGACCGCGCGCTCGCCCGTCGCTTCCAGAAGGTAGAGATTCACGAGCCAAGCGTCGAAGACACCGTCGAGATCCTCAAAGGCCTTCGTCCGTACTACGAAGATCACCACGACGTGAAGTACGACGACGATGCAATCGAGGCGGCGGTACACCTGGCGCAGAAGCACATTGTCGAGCGCTTCCTGCCCGACAAGGCCATCGACGTGATCGACGAGGCCGGCTCTCTCGAGCGCATGCGCCCCGAAGGCGAGCGCACACATCGAATCACCATCAAGGAAATCGAGCGCGTGGTCAGCAAGATGGCCCGTGTGCCGGTCGAATCGGTCAGCGCGAAAGAGCGCGACCAGCTCAAGGAGCTCGGGCCCGAGCTTCGAAAGGTCATCTTCGGCCAGAACGATGCGGTGGACCAAGTCGTCAGCGCGATCACGCTCGCGCGGGCCGGCCTTCGCGCTGACCACAAGCCGATCGGTTCGTTCCTGTTCGCTGGGCCCACCGGCGTAGGCAAGACGGAGCTCGCAAGGCAGCTCGCCCGCGTCATGGGTGTCGAGCTCCTTCGCTTTGACATGAGCGAGTACAGCGAGCGGCATTCGGTCTCGCGCTTGATCGGCGCCCCGCCCGGCTACGTCGGGTTCGACCAGGGCGGGCTTCTCACGGATGCGGTGCGCAAGCACCCCCACGCGGTCGTGATCCTCGACGAGATCGAAAAGGCACACCCCGAGCTGTTCAACATCCTGTTGCAGGTGATGGACCACGCGAAGCTCACCGACAACAATGGGCGTGAGGCTGACTTCCGCAATATCGTTCTGGTGATGACGACCAATGCGGGCGCCTTCGAAGCCACGGAAAAGGTCGTGGGCTTCGGCGGCGGCGAGGCGCCCCAGGACTTCGCGACGGGCCGCGCACGCCAAGCGATGGAGCGCATCTTCACCCCGGAGTTTCGGAACAGGCTGGACTCGGTGGTCTACTTCAGCGGCCTGCAGAAGGAAGTCATCCGCAAGGTGGTCGACAAAGAGGTCGGCCTGCTCCGCGAGATGCTCTTGGAGAAGCAGGTGCGCCTCGAGCTCAGCGAGGCCGCCCGCGAGTGGCTCGCCGAGCACGGCTACGACCCGCAGATGGGTGCGCGTCCGATGGCCCGCCTGGTGGAGCAGAAGCTCAAGAAGCCATTGGCCGAAGCGATGGTGTTCGGGAGCCTGAAGGAAGGCGGCACAGCGCTCGCCGAGGTGCAGGACGGCGACGTCACCCTCTCCTTCCACGAGACGAACACGCCGCCTGCCGAGGCCTGAACGCAGGGAACCACCCTCCGTGGCGGCGTTGCGCTAGCCTACGGCGTCGATCGATGCCTGTGTACCTACTCGACAAGGAGCTGATCTTTCCTCCGCCCGAGGATGCCAACGAAGAAGGCATCGTTGCGGTCGGCGGGGATCTGCGACCGGAGCGGCTCTTGCTCGCCTACCAACAGGGGATCTTCCCGTGGCCGGCTCGCGGGTACCCGCTGCTCTGGTTCTCGCCGGACCCTCGCTTCGCGCTGGTGCCGACGCGCACGCACGTGTCTCGGTCCCTACGCAAGTCGATGCGAAAGGGAGAGCTGCGCGTCACGGCCGACACCGCATTTGCAGAGGTGATCACCGCATGCGCAGCGGTACCTCGACCTCAGCAACAAGGCACCTGGATCACGCGGGAGCTCCAGGATGGCTACCTCGGACTTCACCAGCTTGGGTACGCGCACAGCATCGAGGCCTGGCGCGACGACGAGCTGGTTGGCGGACTCTATGGCGTCGCGCTCGGGAAGACATTCGCGGGCGAGTCGATGTTCGCATCCGCGCCGGATGCGTCGAAGGTCGCGTTCACTACGCTCCTCGGGCATCTCGCAGCGTGGGGCTTTCGAATCGTGGATTGCCAAGTGCACACCGATCACCTTGCGCGTTTCGGCGCTACGATGTGGCCACGCGAGCGCTTCCTCGCCGAGTGGCGCGCGGCGGTCGACGAACCGAGCCGGAGGGCGCCTTGGGAGCTGACCATGTCCCCGGAAGAGTCGCTCGCGTGCCTGAGATCTCCTGTATGATGGTTTGGATGCAACTGAAGGGCCTCCTGATCTGGGCGTTCGCGGCCACTTTGCTCGCAATCACCGGATCGCACTTGGCGTACGCGCAGGACGCTGGCGCGGGCGCGGACGC
>JBATLA010000407.1:0-1978 GCA_049669945.1 Polyangiales bacterium
GGCCGGGCCCCGGTCTCCGCCGTACCCGAAGAAGGTTTCCGTCGGTGAACCAGGCACCGGCAAGCGAATCCCCTGATCGACCCAATCCCAGATGAAGCCGCCCTGCGCCTGGTCATGCGCGTAGAACACATCCCAGAACTCCTTCATGTTGCCGCTGCTATTGGCCATCGCATGGGCGTACTCGATCAAGATGATTGGCCGCGGCTGAGGCTCGCTCACGTACTGCTCGACCTGCTCAGCACTCCAATACATGGGGCATTGAATGTCGCTGTGAGCGGCCACGATGACCGGCCCGCCCTTCGCGGACCCTTCGTACGAAACGACCCTCGACGGGTCCCGCTCGTGCAGCCAGTCACTGATGTTGTCGAACGTCGGGCCTCCACCCGCTTCGTTCCCCATCGACCAAATGATGATCGACGGATGATTCTTGTCGCGCTCGACCATCCGCTCGACACGCTCCTGGTGGGCGGGCTCCCACTCGGGTCGCCGCCCAAGCTCGATGGTTGGCTCGTGGTCTTGCCACAGCCCGTGCGACTCGAGGTTCGCTTCGTCGACCATGTAGAGCCCGTACTCATCCGCGAGGTCGTACCATCGAGGCGACAAGGGATAGTGCCCCGGTCGCACTGCGTTGAACCCGTGCTGTTTGAGCAGCTTGATCTCCTCGAGCATCTGCTCCTCGGTCACGTAGTGCCCAGTGTCCGGGTTGTGCTCGTGCCGATTGACCCCCTTGATTTTGATAGGCTCGCCGTTTACCTCGAGAACACCGTCGCGAATCGCGACGTCACGGAAGCCGACATGCGAAAGGATGAGCTCGGACTCGGCATCGATCCCCTGCAATTCCAGCATCAAACGATAGAGAGTCGGTTCTTCGGCCGACCATAGATCCGGATCGTCCACGACCCCGCTCAGCTCCACACGGGTCTCCCCGCAACCGTCGATCGATATCAATTGCTCCAGCTGGAGCACGTTCGAGCCCCGCTCGTCGAAGACTCTTGCGATCACCCCCGCGCTCGATTCGCTATCGATCAGTCGATCCACCGTGACGCTGATCTGGATAGTCCCCTGCGTGAACGTGTCGTTCAGCGCGGTCCTAATCTCGACATCACGCATGTGCGTGGGTGCGGAGGACCAGAGCCGGACGTCCCGAAAAATACCGCTCAGATTCCACATGTCCTGCTTCTCGAGCCAGGTGCCGTCCGACCAGCGGAAGACCTGCACGGCCAGGACATTGTCGCCGTCGCGGAGGTACGGCGTCAGGTCGAACTCCGCACCCGCGCGGCTGTCCTGGCTGTAGCCAACTCGCTGTCCGTTGAGCCAGAGGTAGAACGCGGAGTCGACCCCATCGAAACGGATGAACACGTGTCGGCCGTCCCAGGAGTCTGGAACTTCGAAGGTGCGGCGGTAGGAGCTGACCCCGTTGCCTTCGGACGGAATCACGGGAAAGTCGAAAGCGGATTCGAGCGTAGGGTCGAAGGGATAGTGATGATTGAAGTAGATCGGATCCGCGTGCCCGAGCATCTCGACGTTTGACGGAACGTCGATCGTCTCCCAGCCGGCGTCATCGAAATCGATTGCCTCGAAGCCCTCGGGTCGCGCGCCGGGAGAGTCGGCAAAGCGAAATCGCCAAGGACCATTGAGCGACATGGAGTACGCGGGGCCGGCAGGGTCGACTTCCACCAAGCCGTTCGACCCATCTTCGACCAGCGCGAGCCGCCAGAGGTCAAACGATGCCCGCGCTGGCTCACGGTTGACCGAGGTCACCTCGAAGTTGTTCCAAAGTGGCTCGGCATCCTCCGGCCACTCGAAGTCGCCGTCGTTGCAAAGGGGAGCGGTCGTAGTGGCAGCCGGGTCGCTCTTGCACGCCGCGCCGAACAGCACGACCACCACGAGCAAGCCCAGCCTGAAACGGGAAAGGCTAAGGAGGAGCATATGGGGAGGCCACTTAGCCTATCGGCCACGGCCGTGCATCCCAGACGTG
>JBATLA010000408.1:0-3918 GCA_049669945.1 Polyangiales bacterium
AGGTCAGGACGCTGGTGTTGGCCGCTCGCGTTCTCGCCTAGGGGACGTAGAGTACGATGGTGCGTTACCTCATTCTCGGGTGTGCGTTCATCGCGGCATGCGCGGGGAAGGCTCCGCCGGCACAGGATCCGCTCGACTACCTTCAGGTCGGAGTGGATCCGCGGGCCGAGGCGAACGCGATCATCGGCGACCTACGCCAGAACGGCTTCCAGGTTGGACGACGCATCGACGAGGCCGGCTACGTGGCATTCGATGCAGCCGCTGGGGGAGACGCGACGGTTCGCATCGTGACCTCGCGCGGTGTTGCGCTTTCCGTTGGAACGCCCGACGCGCGTTGGCCGGAGCGGCTTTGGGTCGAGCTCGCGTCCGAGCCGCGACCGGATTTCGACCGGGACGGCCAGCGTGACGTTCTGGTCTCGCTGCGTGAGCGTGACCGCACGTGCCTGGGATGGGTGGAGGTGAACCCTGAAGGGTTCGCATCGGAGGTGTTTCGGCCCATGGCCGAGTGGGGTGAGTCACCCTGCGTCCTCGAGATCGACCCAGACCGACCGCGCCTCCTGCTAGAGGTCTCGCTGCCTGGTATGTCGGAGGCGCGCGTGCGCGTTCCGGTGAAGGGGCAAGCGCGCGCCTGGGTGCTCGACGACTCGGTGGCCGCCCAACCCCACTGGCAAAACGAGATCACACGACGCAGGCAGGCGCTCGAGGTAAGCGAGAAGCAAGGACAAATCGTGCGCGCGGCACGCCTTCGCGCAGAGATTGCTTGGCTCGAGCAACTTCGCAATGCCGGAGCGCCCGTGCTAGAGCCGGCGGACGATGGTGAAGAAGCGCGTTGACAAAGGGGTCCCCGGGATGGACCTCCTCGTGTGCCGCAATCCCAAAGCGGCCAAGCGCTACGAAATCGACGAGCGCCTCGAAGCCGGAATGGTTCTCTACGGCACCGAGGTGAAAAGCCTCCGCGCGCGTCGCGCGAACCTCGAAGCCGCGTATTGTCGTATCGACAAGGACGAGCTCTATCTCTACGGAATGCACATCGCTGCCTATGAGCAGGGCGGCCACGCCGGCCACGAGACGCAGCGACGCAGGAAGCTCCTCGTACACCGCCGCGAGATCGAAAAGCTCCGCGGGCGGTTGACGAACCGCGGGATGGCACTCGTCCCCCTGCAGGTCTACTTCAAGAACGGCGTCGCCAAAGTCCAGGTCGGCCTCGGCCGCGGCAGAAAGAAAGGCGACGAGCGCGAGTCGATCAAGCGACAGGAAGACCTCAAGGAGGCCCGCGCTGCCATGCATCGCCAGAAGGGATGAGCCGTGAAACTGCGGTTGGAGAGCGGCGAAGTGGGCGAGGCGAAGAGCTTTGGCGGCGGCATTCTGACCCTGCTGAGCCCCAGGGCGTTTGCGCCGGGGTCACCCATTCGGTTTACCGTCGTCGAAGACGAAGTTGAGCGCACTCTCGAGGGTCGGACGCTCGGCTCCAAGCGCGTCGAGGACCAGCGCTTCGAGGTGAAGATGCGCTTCGTGAACCTCCGTCGCGCCGATCGCGAGCTCCTACTCCGACAATTGGCCTAGGCCTGGGCCCGCTTTTCGAGCTCTTCGAACACCGCGGCCTTCACCGCCTCATACTCGCTCGGCAGCGACACGGGCTTGTTGGGATAGTTGCTCTCGACGCCCGGAATCTCGCCTTCGTGATAGCGAATCTTGAACTGAGTGAATTTCAAGCCGTTGGCCGTTGAAATCACAACGACTTTTTGCCCTGGCTCGATCGTCCCCTTCGCCCGAAGTTTCTCGAGCGCAGCAAGCGCGACGCCCGTGTGCGGGCAGGTATAGCTCCCGGCTCGGTCCGCTGCGGCCGACGCCTCCGCGAGCTCCGACTCGCTAGCTTGCTCGACGACGCCATCAAAGGCCTGCAACGCTCGAATCGCGCGCCGCACGCTGACAGGGTTGCCGATCCGAATCGCGCTGGCCTCGGTCTCACCGGCGGTGATGGCCTCGAAGCTGTCCCAGCCGGCCTTGTACGCCCGGTAGAGCGGGTTGGCCTTCTCTGCCTGAGCTAGGCAAATCCGCGGCCGCTTCGAGATCAACCCGAGCTGGAGCATCATGTCGAAGCCGGCTCCGAGCGCCGCCACGTTGCCGAGGTTTCCGCCAGGGATGATGACCCAGTCCGGCACCTTCCAATCAAACTGCTCCACGATTTCGATCGCGACCGTCTTCTGCCCTTCGAGCCGAAGCGAGTTCATCGAGTTGGCCAGGTAGATGCTCTTCTCGGTCGTGAGCTGCTGGACGATTGCCATGCACCCATCGAAGTCGGTGTCGAGCGCGCACACGAGCGCGCCGTTGGCCAAGGGCTGCACGAGTTGCGCGGTCGTCACCTTGCCCTTGGGCAGCAACACGACCGACGGGATCCCCGCCGATGCGCAGTACGCGGCCAGCGCGGCCGAGGTGTCGCCTGTGGAGGCGCACGCGATGGCGCGGATCGGCTTCCCGTCTGCGATCGCCTGCTTCACCGTGCTCACGAGGACAGTCATCCCGAGATCCTTGAACGAGCCGGTGTGGCTGTTGCCGCAGTTCTTGATCCAGACGTCGTCGAGGCCGAGGGTCTTGCCGTAGCGCTCGGCCCAGAAGAGGTTGGTACCGCCTTCGGCCGTCGACACCACGTTCTCTCCGCGAAGCATGGGTTGCACCCACTCCTTCTTGCCCCAGACGCCACTGCCGTAAGGCCAGTCGCGAGTCATCCAACGCTGATCGAAGAGCTTGCTCCACGCGGAGCCGCTCCGGTCTTTGAGGGCCTCCATGTCGTGCTGAACTTCGAGAAGCTCGCCGCACTCAGGACACGAGTAGATGACTTGGTCGAGGGGGTAGCTGCCGCTGCAGCCCGCGACGCAGCGAAAAGACGCACTATAGGTCATGAGGGTACCAGTATAGGCGGTTGCGCAAGGGGCGCACATCGCCAAAAACCGGCCTCAGGCGCGCTTCTTCTCTCGTGGTGGGGGGATGAGTGAGAACGCGGGCGCGCTCGGGCGCCGCGCCAGCTCTTCGAGCCGCATGACGATAACGGGGTGCTTGGCGACGAGCTCATCGAACCGGCGAGCCGAGAGGCGCAACACCAAGACATCGGAGTCGGCCCGGACGGTCATCGTGGACGGTGTTCGCGTGAGCATCGAGTGCTGCCCGAGCGCGCGTCCGAGCTTGAGCCTTCCGGCCTCTTCACCGCTCGGGTGAACGGCCATCAACTCCCCAATCATCGGAATGTAGAGGCCATCGGCTCGCTTGCCAGCTTCGAGGATCGACGTGCCCATCGGCGCCCGACGAACCCCAAACATCGCAGCAACTTCCGAGCGCGCGCCGTTGTCGAAGATCGAAAACATCGGGGAGGTTCGCACCAAGGTCGCGACCAGCCGGCGTCCCAAGACCTCTAGGAATATGTCACCAAGGTCCGGATACTCGGCGACGAGTTGGTCGAGGAGGGTCTTGCCGATGCGCAACGCGCGCACAGCAGTGCACGCAGTGACGTCGCCTTCGTAGCTGACGCGGTCGAGCAGGCACGAGACGCCGACGACGTCGCCTTCAGACAACACCATCGCGTCTTCGTCCTGCTCCCGGATGATCTGCACGCTTCCCTCGACCAAGGCGTAGAGGGCATCCGCTGGCGTGCCGCGCTCGATGAGGACGCCGCCAGGTTCGAGGTCCACAAGCTGGGACTCCGTAACGATTTGGGTGAGCACAGCCCGGGGGACTTCCGCGAACAAAGGCATCGATGGCAGCTGGGCGAGGTGCTCGGCGGGTGGAGGCTCGCTCGACTGGCCGGGCTGTGGAGTGGGGCGGTCCTCCAACTCCACGGCGGAGATGTCGAGCTCGAGATGATTCGCGGCGGGCGGCTGTGTGAAGCGAAGGGTGTCATTCGGCGACTTCGTCTGGACCAAAGGT
>JBATLA010000409.1:0-1900 GCA_049669945.1 Polyangiales bacterium
TCGATCTTCATCAGAAGCCTTCCCACGTGACCATCCTGGAATGGCTGCGCCCCGCTCAGCGCCTCATAGAGCAGCACGCCCAGGCCGTAGATGTCGATGCGCTCGTCGACCTCCGACTTTCCTGTGAGCACCTCTGGCGCCATGTACGCCGGCGTTCCGCTGATCTCGCCGGTGGCGGTCAGCCGGTCCAAGCCGAGGATCTTCGACGCGCTGAAGTCCACGAGGCGAGCCTGGGCCCCGTCGGCTTCGCCACCCCACAGGACGTTGGCGGGCTTGATGTCGCCGTGGAGGATCCCGTGCGCATGCGCGGCTCCAACGCCACCGCAAAGCGCCGCGACCAGTGCGTCGGTTTCATCGATGCGGAGCGAGCCTGACGCAAGCCGATCAGCGAGCGTCGCGCCTTCGACGTATTCGGTGACGAGATACACGACGCCATCCGCGTCGACGCCGAGCTCTAGCAACCTGACGATGGCCGGGTGGTCGAGCGCCTTGAGGACGGCGCCCTCGCGCCGCAATCGGCGTCGCATCGCGTCGTCGGCGAGATACCGTGCGTGGAGCACCTTCACGGCAGCCTTCCCGCCTCCTACGCGATCAGCCGCTTCGTACACGGTCCCCATCCCGCCGAGCGCAAGCTCGGCAATGAGCTCGTAGCGCCCAGCCAACGTCGTCCCGATCCCAATGGCGTTCGACTCGGTCATCTCCGCACGGGGAACATACCTCTCTTTTTCCAATCCCGCCTAACTGACGTACGCTGCAGCGACCGATGTCGTCGCCCCATCTACGACGCGCACTCACGGCGCTGTACGGCGAGCCCGCGCCAGCGGCGAGCGTCGTCCGTCTGCGAGGCGATGCATCGACGCGGTGCTATTTCCGCGCGCACATCGAGGGCGCGGGGCCGACTCTCCCGTCGAGTCTGATCGTCATGCAGCTTCCCGAAGATGCCTTCCGAAGCGACGAAGGTGGCGCGGAGCCGAGTGCGACGCGGCTGCCGTTTCTCGAGGTGGCGGAGCTGCTTCAGTCCCGCGGCCTTCCGGTCCCGGCGATCTACGCGGAGGACCTCGAACATGGGATCGTCCTTCTGGAGGACCTCGGTGACGTCACTCTCTACGAGGAGCTCACTCGCGTCCCTCCCGAGAACTGGCCCGAGCTCTACGGCCGCGCGGTCGACCTCCTTGCGGAGCTTCACGCGCGCTGCGAGGAGCTTCCCGAGGACTCGATAGTCGCCCGGCGCCGCTTCGATCGCGCCCTACTCGATTGGGAGCTCGACCACTTCCGTGAGTGGGGTCTCGAAGCACTGTTTGGCGAGCTCGAACCAAACCAGGCGGAGAGCCTGCGACGAGCGTTTGAGACGATCGCGAACCGCATCGAAACGATGCCCTACGGCTTCGTCCACCGCGACTACCAGTCAAAGAACCTCATGGTGCGGCCTGACGGCGATCTCGCGCTCATCGACTTCCAGGACGCGCTCCTCGGGCCCCGCGTCTACGATTTGGTGGCGCTCCTCTGCGACTCCTACGTGCCGCTCGACCTCGCGCTGCAGGAGTCGATGATCTCACGTTATGCCGCACTGCGTCGTATCGAGCCGGGCTTGCTCCATGAGGAGTTCTGGTGGGTGGCGCTTCACCGGAAGCTAAAGGACGCCGGTCGCTTCATCTTCATCGATCGCGTGCGCAAGAACCCGGACTTCCTCAGGTGGTTTCCCCAGAGCTTGGTCTATGTAGGCCGCGCGGCCGAGCGCGCCGGAGGGCTGGAATCGCTGAACGAGCTCCTGCACACGAAGATCGCTGGCTTCCCAGACGCCGTTGCAAGACCTGCATCTTTGATGGAATAGAACCGACGGACCCGGGGTTGACCTCTCGAGCAAGGGGGGTGAAGCCGGTCACCGAAGTGTACTCTCTCC
>JBATLA010000410.1:0-3024 GCA_049669945.1 Polyangiales bacterium
CGGTAGTTGAAGGCCCCATCACCGAACCGGGGGCGCCCTTCGTCGCGGGGACGACGGGGATCTTTCTGTTTCGGCAGGGGTACGAGCAGGTTGAGTTCTTCATCTCGGGGACGGCGAAGTCGTTCACGAATGCTGGGGAGCTCGGCTCAGACGGCCGGTGAGAGGTCGATGATGGGGAGACGGCGGAGTACACGACGCGCGCGCTCGTGTATCGGCCGACCTCGGCGAGCAAGTTCAGCGGCACGGTGATTGTCGAGTGGCTGAACGTGAGCGGCGGCTTGGATGCGGCGCCCGACTGGATCTCGATGCACACGGAGATCTTTCGGGAGGGGCACGTGTGGGTGGGCGTGTCTGCGCAGGTCGACGGGATCGAAGGCAGAGGCGGCGGTGGCGTCGGCGAACTCTACCTCAAGGCAGTGGATCCGGTGCGCTATGGACCATTGTCGCATCCGGGAGACAGTTTCTCCTACGAGATCTTCGCGCAGGTCGCGCAGGCGCTTCGTAGGCCCGTCGACAACGCGCCATTGCAGGAGCTGGTGCCGGAGCGGATGATTGCGGTGGGTGAGTCGCAGTCGGCGGGGCGGCTCGTGACCTGGGTGAACGCGCTTGCTCCGGTGTACGGGCTGTTCGATGGGTACATCATTCATAGCCGCGGTGGCGGGAGCCCTGCCCTTTCGCAGAGCCCGCAGGAGGTGGTCGACACGCCGGACGTCGTGACTGTGCGCGACGACTTGAATCAGCCGGTGTTGATGTACCAGACCGAGTCGGATCTGCTGCTTCTGAACTCACTTCCGAGCAATCAACCGGACTCCAGCATGTTCCGGCTATGGGAGGTCGCGGGGACGGCGCATGCCGACGTTTACACGCTGGACCTCGGGCATTCCGACGAGGGCGACGACCCATCGATCGCGGCGGTCGTTGAGAGCACGCAAGGCGCGCCTATTCCGGACCTCATCACTTGCGATTTACCGATTAACTCCGGCCCGGCGCACTGGGTGCTCAAGGCCGGCCTTCATGGGTTGATTGACTGGATCGCCGACGGGACGGCACTGCCGGAGGCGCCGCGTCTCTCGGTGACGGAAGATGGCACCGCGTTTGAGCTCGACGAGCTTGGCAACGTGCTGGGTGGGATTCGCACGAACTACGTCGACGCACCGGTTGCGGTGTTGTCGGGGCTTGGGCAAACGGGCAACAGCTTCTGTCGAATCTATGGGACCACGGCGATGTTTGCGGATGAGCAACTCGCCGGGCTCTATCCGACCGAGCAGGACTATCTCGATGCCGTGAATGCTGCGGTGGATGCTGCGGTCGCTGGAGGCTACTTGTTGTCGGTGGATGCAGCGTTGATTGTTGCCGATGCTGAGGGGTCAGGCATTGGCGGACCGTAGGGGCGAGAGCTCCTTGCGGTAGAGGTGCCAGTCCAGGTGGAATCGGCCGTCTTCGTAGGTCCCGATTCGAGTGTAGCCGTGGCGTTCGTAGAACGCGGGGGCCTGGGTCTCTGCGGTTTCGAGTTGGACGACGTGACAGCCGAGGTCTGCGGCGTGAGACTCGAAAGCGCGCATGAGGGCCGAGCCAACGCCGCCGTGAGTCGCGTCTTCTCGAACGACGAGTTGCTCGAGGTAGGCCATGCCGCCGACGATCTTGTAGATGGCAACGCCAAGGCAATCGTCGTTTTCGTATGCGCCGAGGGCGAAATCTTGTTGGTCCCAGTCGATGCCTTGGCGGCGGTTGTGCGGCGGCCAGTGGACCTTGTTGAAGTCTGTGGCTTGTTGGACGGGGATGGATTTCGTCTCTGGCATGGTGGCGAGGGTAGTGGCGGGCGTCAGCGGAGTCGATGGAACCCGTCAATCGGAGGTCGCCAAAGGGCCGGAATGACTTGGGAGACGGCTGGACCGCCGCTTGCAGCAGCTAGAGCATGGCGAGATCCAGGGCCGAGTCAGTCCGTGACGTCATGGACGCGGCGTCGCTTCGACGCATCGGAAAGAACCAACTGCTTCGGGCGTTCTCGAAGGTGGTAGCCGAAGACTGGAGCAACACCGCAGCGATGCTGGCGTACATCGGAGAAATCGATCGGCGTAGACTCTACCTCGAGGACTCCTACCCCTCGATGTTTGCGCTTTGCACGAGGCACTTCGGCATGTCGGAGTCGATTGCGGGTAAGCGCATTCGAGCAGGCCGCGCGGCCTGTCGTTTTCCTCGTATTGTGGCGATGGTTCGCCGAGGAGAGCTCCATTTGAGCGGGGTACATCAGCTCGCGGGGTATCTCACGGATCAGAATTGCAACGAGGTATTGAACCGGGCGAAGCACCGGAGCATGCGAGAGATTGATGTGCTGATCGCGGAGATTTCGCCGCAACCGGACAGGCCGTCGGTGCTTCGCGAGTTGTCGATGGAAACCGAAGAGGGGGATGTATCGGCGTTCGAGGGGACCGACGGATCTGCTCCGAAAGACCTGGTGCCGGCCAACAGCCTGAAGAACCTGACCGTTCCGCTGTCGCCACGGCGATACAGGTTGCACGTGACCATTGGTCAGCCCGCGAAGGACGCATTGGAGGAGCTTCAGAATCTCCTGAGTCATCGAATCCCGAATGGGGATCCGGCGCTCGTTGTCGAGCAGGCGTTGGCGTTGCTCCTGGCAGAGACGAAGAAGAGACGAGCAGCGTTGGCCGAGAAACCGCGCGCACCAAAGAAGGCGTCCAAGCGGACGCGTGCCATTCCAGCGCACGTGCGTCGTGCAGTGTTCGAGCGGGATGAAGGTCGATGCGCCTTCGTCGATGGCGACGGCAAGCGCTGCGACTCGGCGTGGCAGGTGGAGTTCCACCATTCTGTTCCCTTCGGGAGGGACGGGCCGCACAGCCTGGAAAACGTCGAGCTTCGCTGTCGTGCGCACAACCAGTACGAGGCAGAGCTGGAGTACGGAAAAGCGTTCATGGCGAAGCGGCGCCAGTCGGCTTAGACTGGCGTGAATGGCCCTGACTCGACGTGACTTTGGCCGCAGTGTGCTGGCCGGCATCGCCGCTACGT
>JBATLA010000411.1:0-1656 GCA_049669945.1 Polyangiales bacterium
GGAGAAGTACGTCCCCCTGGGCGGCCCAGCCGGCGGCGACGGCGGTCGTGGCGGCAGCGTGATCCTCGTCGCCCATGAGCGGTTCTCGACCTTGTTCGACCTCCGCTACCGAAAGGTCGTCCGGGCCGAGCGCGGCGAAGACGGCCGCGGGAAAGATCAGTTCGGCGCGGCGGGGGCCGACATCCGAATCGAAGTCCCTGTCGGGACCCAGGTGTACGACCAGGGAAGCGACGAGCTTCTCGCGGATCTTCATGAGTCGGGCGCCGAGCTCGTCGTCGCACAGGGCGGCCGAGGCGGCCGTGGCAACATCAAGTTTGCCACCCCGCATGACCGCGCACCCCGAAGAGCACAGCCCGGCACACCCGGCGAGAAGCGAAAGATTCGGCTGGTGCTCAAGCTGCTCGCCGACGTCGGTATCGTCGGCTTCCCCAACGTCGGCAAGAGCACGTTCATCGCCACCGTCTCTCGCGCGCGCCCCAAGGTTGCAGACTATCCGTTCACGACGCTCGTCCCGAACCTCGGCGTCGTCTCGCTCGGCGTCGACCGCCAGTTCGTCATTGCCGACATCCCGGGCATCATCGAAGGCGCATCGGAAGGCGCCGGCCTCGGGCTGCGCTTTCTAAAGCACGTCGAGCGGACGAGGGTCCTTCTTCATATGCTGAGCGTCGACCCCGACCCGGAGCGCGACCCGGCACCGGATTTCGACCGCCTGATGGTGGAGCTCGAGCGCTTCGACTCGGAGCTCCCCAAGCGTCCGATGGTCGTCGCGGTGAGCAAGTGCGACCTCCCGGAAGCCCGCGAGGCCTACCAGGAGGTCAAGCGAGTGCTCGAGCCGCGGGGCCTGCAGGTGTTTCCGATCAGCTCGGCGACAGGCGAAGGCGTGACGGCGCTGCTCGAAGCGCTCGAGGCTATTCTGCGTCAGCCAGCCGACGCCTGAGGGTTCGGCCCGCCCAGTCCGCGGCGTCCCGGACGACTTCCGACGGATGGTCGCGCTGGGCCTGATCGAGGATCGGCAAATGGACTGCCTTCCCTCGATTCCCAAGCACGATCGCCGCGTTGCGAGCAAAACCTTCATGCCGAGCCCGCTTCACCGGGGAGCCCTCCGACCATGAGCGGAACGCTTCCTCTTCCATGGTGAGGAACCCGCCAACCTCTGCCCGAGACCAGCGGTCCCCGGGCTCGAAGGCCGCCATCGACTGGGATGTGGCGCCGGCTGCCTGGTTGTAGGGACAGACATCCTGGCAGACGTCGCAGCCAAAGAGCCACGGCCCGATCCCTGGACGCAGGGCTTCTGGGATGGGTCCGCGGTGTTCGATGGTCAGATAGGAAATGCAGCGGCGCGCATCGAGCGCTCGCGCCTCCACAAACGCCTGGGTGGGACAGGCGTCGAGGCACGCGGTGCAGGTCCCGCAACGCCGGGCGATGGGCTCGCTGGGCTCGAGTGACGCCGTCGTCACGATGCACGCCAAGAACAGGTGCGAGCCGATCCCGGGCACGATCAGGCAGCAGTTCTTGCCCACGAAACCCACCCCTGCCCGCTCGGCCCAGGCGCGCTCGAACACGGGCTTCGAGTCCACCGCGACGCGGGCGACGTAACCCGCCTCTTGGAGCAACTTCGCCACCCGGCGCGCCTTCTTGGTCAGCACGTTGTGGTAG
>JBATLA010000412.1:0-10056 GCA_049669945.1 Polyangiales bacterium
CATCGTCAATTCGGGGCACCCTCTTCGCCAGCGCAGCATAAGGGGCGGCCTCGCCAACGAGCACGACGGGAAGCCCGGCTTCGCGGCCGAGGGAGGCGAGACGCTCGACGATCGGCAAGCCCGTTCCTGGCGCCTCGAGGAGACCCTTGGGTGCTCCCATCCGGCGCGATCGACCGCCAACGAAAACCGCGAGCAGCGGGCGCGCCGACATCGGTCGCTAAACCGTGACCCCAGCCTCGGTGAGCAAGCGATTGTCGAGCTTGTCGGCGATTCGGTTGAGCTGGTCTTGTTGAATCGCGCTCGTGACGAAGTTGGTAAAGAACGCGGTGAAATAAGACGCGGCGTCGAGGATCACCGCGATGATCGACGTGTCCTGGACCGGGCCGAAGCCGTTGCTTTCTTCGAACTCCGCGATCTGCCGCGAGATTTGGTAGTCGACCCAGATGCCATAGATCGCGAAGGTCAGAATCACGAAGAAGAAGTCGAGCCAGAAACCGTGACCTGTGGGGGTACGACCGGTGAGGCGTTGCAAGTCTTCATAGATGCCGTGGTACCAGAACGGAAGGTACAGCCCGAGGGTCACGATGCTGAGAACCAGCACCAGGGCGGGTTCGCGACGGTGGATGATCGGTGCTGTCATGAGGCCCTGCGTGGGCTAAGTTTCGTTCCATGAACGGCGGCGCCACGCAAGCGGCCACCATCGGCGTGGTCGGTGATGTGCATCTCCTCTGGGACGACGCGGACATCGCTTTCTTCAACACCGGCGGGTACGATTTGCTCCTGTTCGTGGGCGACCTCGCAGGCTACACGCAGGTCCGCGGGCTTCGGGTCGCGCGCGCGCTTCGCAAGCTCGAAGTCCCCGCAATGTGTATTCCCGGCAACCACGACGGACTTCATGCCTTTCAGCTCGGCGCCGAGATCGCCCCACGCGCGCACCGCCTGCGCAACGCGTTCTGCCAGGGGCAAGAGCGCCGATGCCGAAGCTTCGACCGCGCGCTCGGGCATGTCGAGATGGTCGCGTACAGCCGCCGGCGCATCGCTCCAGGAGGGCTTCCGCTGAACATCGTGGTTGGTCGACCTCACTCGATCGGCGGCAGGCGCCTCGCGTGTATTCGCTATCTCGCGCGAGCCTATGGCGTCCACTCGATGGACGCCTCGACCAAGCTCTTGAAGTCACTGGTCGACCAGTGCGACGACGCGCCGATCCTGTTTCTGGCCCATAACGGTCCGTCCGGCCTCGGCGACCGGGCTGACTCCATTTGGGGCTGCGACTTCCGGCGAAAAGAAGAGGATTGGGGCGATCAGGACCTCGAAGAAGCCGTCCACTATGCAAACAGCAATGGTCGGAGAGTGCTCGCAACTGTCGCGGGCCACATGCACCGGGAGACGAAATCAGGGAAGCGCCGCCCCGGGCAAATCGAGAAGGACGGAGTGCTCTACGTCAACGCCGCAGAGGTCCCGAGACACCGCGAGGTGAACGGACGCAAAGAGCGGCATCACGTGCGTCTCACAGTGACCAACGCTGGCGTGACCGCGGAAGATCTCTGGGTCTGACACTGGCGCTGGCACTGGCACTGCACCCCCACCCCTTCTAGACCTTCGTCTTCGCTACGCCCATCTTCAACACCCGCTTGAAGTGCTTCTTTTCCACTGGTTGCACTGAAAGCCGCGATCCCTTCTGGGTCACCAGCATCCCCTCGAGTGCGGGGTCATCCTTCAAGGCTTGCAGCGAAACCTCCTCGTCGAAACGCTCGACGAACGTCACGTCGACCATCGACCACCGTGGATCTTCCTTCTTGGACTTCGCGTCGTAGTACTTGCTCTTCTTGTCGAACTGGGTGTCGTCCGGGTAAGCCTCGCGACTGATGCGGCACAGACCGGCGACCCCCGGGGGCTTCGCGTTTGAATGGTAGAAGAGCACCAAATCGCCTTCGGCCATTTCGCGCATGAAGTTCCGAGCCTGGTAGTTGCGTACGCCTTCCCAGGAGTCGGTGCCGTCCCGCTCGAGGTCGTCGATCGAGTAGACGTCGGGCTCGCTCTTCATGAGCCAGAGCTTGATTCCGCGCTTTGCCATCGAAGAACTATGGCACGGATGCTCGCTCGCTCGACGTAGATTTGACCACGCTGGGGCGCTCGACCGATCATGGCGCCGTCGTGCGTTGCACCTTCACCAAGGCCTCGATTGCGGGGATTCCTCCGCTGTTGGTCTACGGCCTCACCGCGAGCGGCTACGCGCACTGGTTCGACAGTGGGGAGTTCGTTGCCGCCGCCGCGGACTTCGGCATTTCCCACCCGCCCGGCCAGCCCTTGGCTGCGATCGTCTTGGGCGTTGCCAACCTCATCCCGGTCGGGGCGATCGCCTTCCGAATCGCCATCCTCTGTGCCGTGCTCGGGGCGGTCGCCATCATCGCGCTGACGTCGGCCTTCGAAAACACGCTTCGCGCGGGCGATGTCGTTCGGGCGCCGCTGCGCTTTCCTGTCGCTCTCGCTGCGGCCTGGTGGGTTGGGGGAACCTACGCCTGGTGGTTTCAAGCGATACGTCCAGAGGTGTACGCCCTACAGGCAGCACTGATGTGCATCGCGATCGAGCGACTGATCCGGGTCTCCTTTTCAGACAGCGAGGGCGACGTGCGCCCGCTGTTTCACGCAGGGCTAGCGCTCGGCCTCGCGCTCGCAAACCATCACTTCCTCGCGGTGCTCGCCGTGGTGCCGGCGCTTTGGCTCATCGTCGGAGTGTGGCGCACTTTCGGTTGGAGGCCCTTGGGCTGGTCCGCCGCGTTTGTCGGCGCCGGGCTGCTCACGTACGCGTTCTTGCCACTCCGCGCTTCGACGGAGCCATTCCTGAACCTCGGTGACCCGTCGACCCCTGGCCGGTTCTGGTGGGTCGTGACCGCCGAGGCGTTCCAAAAGAGCGTCGACGCCGATGCCGTGGCGCCATTCGGGGACCGCTTCGCCGACGTCATGCTGGCCATGGGCGAAGACCTGCACGCAGGGGTCCTCGTCGTCGGTCTGCTCGGGGCGTATTTCATGCTCCGGGTGAAGGGCGCCCGAAAGTACGGGCTTTTCTGGCTCACGCTATGGCTGATCTATGCGCTCGGGCGCAGCTCGATCGGCTTCGTCAGCGGCAACCCCGACGCGATCGCGTACTTCATGCTCTCGTACGCCGCTGTGGCGGTGTTTGCCGCCTTTGCAGCGGGTGTGCTCCTGTCGGCGGTCGCGGAAGCCGTGCCCAACAGGCCGAAGCTCGCGCCGGCCTTCGCCGTCGTGCTCGTGTTGTGCTCGACGCTCCAGGTCTCGCGCTCGTCGGAAGCTTCGTCGCTCCGGACCTTCGCCGACACGGATGTGTTCGACGATGGCTTGCGCCGCACCTTGCCCGCACGTGCGGTCGTTCTGGCTCACAACCCTCAGACGATCTTCCGCTATTGGGGCGGCGAGGCCGAGGAGGGGAACCGTCCTGATGTAACGATGGTGCCTCTCCCACTGTTGACGTATCCAAAGCTCGTCGACAACTTCATCAAGAACGAGCCCGAGCTCAAGCCCCTCCTCAGAAGCTATGTCCTCGACGGAAGGCTGAGCGCAGCGGAGCTCCAAAGCCTCGCCGCACTTCGTCCGGTGTTCGTCGAAATGGATGTGCGGGTCGACCGCGAGATGATGGATTTGATCGTCCCCGGGCAGCTCTATCAGCGCGTGCTGACCGCGGACACGACCGACGCTGACGAGTCAAGCGCGATGCGTACGCACGCCGAGCTCTGGGCCGACATCTACACGCGCATCGGTCAGCCGATCGAACCCCACACGAAGACCCAGCTCCTTTGGCGCCACTACGCGGATTCCCTTTATTTTGCGGCTGTTGGCGACATCCACGCCGCGCGGCGGACGGTGGCGGCGGGGCTCGCCTTGAACCCCCACGCGCGGGAGCTTCAGATGCTTCGCGACGCGCTCAAGCAGGCGACCCCGGGGGAGCCCATCGACGTAACCCCGTTCACGATCCAGTGAACGGGACGCTATTGGGCCCGGCGCTCCGCGCGGCGTGCCCGTCGATAGACCTCGTAGAGGCTCTGCCGTATTCGAGGTGGAACGCTTTGGCGTAGATCGATCTTCCAGGCGAGGTTCTGTTTCACCACGACGATGGGTCGAACCTCGGAAGAGTCGGGCGCGACCTCCACACGGGCGATATCCTCTTCGACCTCGATCGTCATGTCTTCCTTTGCAGCAACGAGCTGGCCGAACACGAAGCCCCCGAGCGCTTGGTCGTGCTCGCCCTGCCAATCAGAGAAGCAGGAACGAAACAGATCGGGGTCGAGGAGCTCGAAACGCTCACGCGCCTGAAGTCGCCGACGCGCCTCTTCCTGCGACATGGCTTGCACCCCGTAGGCACGGAAGAGCGAGTCGATCGCAGCGCTCGGAGACTCGAATCCCTCAGGGGCTTTGTGGCTCTTGCACGACGCGAGCAACGAGAACGCGACGGCGGTTATCACGAGGAAGCGCACGGCTTGGTTATTGCCCCGTTCGAGGCCGGTGTCGAACTATTGACGAGGCCGTCATCGTGCTTACTTTGCGTTGACATGCGACTCGACAGACTCACGACCAAGACACGCGAAGCACTCGTTGCTGCGCAGCAAAACGCGGCCGATCGAGGCAATCCCGAGGTCTACCCTGAGCATCTGCTGCTCGACCTCCTGGCCCAGGCGGGTGGCCTCGCACCCGCGATCATGGAGAAGGCCGGTGCGGACCTCCAGGGACTGATTCGGGCGCTCGGCGCGGTGCTCGACCGCATGCCCAAAGTGGCGGGCGGAGCGGAGCCCAGCTTGTCGTCACGCCTTCGAAGCCTGCTTGGCAAGGCATGGAAGGAGACCGAAGCGTTCAAGGACGAATACACCTCGGCGGAGCACGTCCTCCTAGCCGCCTACTCGGACAAGCAGCTCGAGAAGGCGCTCAAAGCACAGGGCGTCGACCGCAACAAGCTGTTCGAGGCTGTGCAGGAGGTGCGTGGAAGTCAGCGTGTGACCGACGCGGATCCCGAGGGGAAGTTTCAAGCACTCGAGAAGTACACCCGCGACCTCACTGAGGCGGCGCGGCAGGGTAAGACCGACCCCGTCATCGGGCGCGATGAAGAGATCCGCCGAGTGATGCAAGTGTTGTCTCGCCGTACGAAGAACAACCCCGTGCTGATTGGCGAGCCTGGCGTCGGCAAGACCGCGATCGCCGAAGGCATCGCACATCGGATCGTGCAGGGCGATGTCCCCGAAGGGCTAAAGAATAGGAAGTTTCTGGCGCTCGACCTCGGCGCGATGATCGCCGGCTCGAAGTACCGCGGCGAGTTCGAAGAGCGCTTGAAGGCGGTGTTGCAAGAGATCGAGAACGCCAAAGGCGAGATCATCCTCTTCATCGACGAGCTACACACCCTGGTTGGGGCGGGCGCGGCCGAAGGCTCGATGGATGCGAGCAACATGCTCAAGCCGGCCCTGGCCCGAGGCGAGCTCCGCTGTGTTGGCGCGACGACCTTGGACGAGTACCGAAAGCACATCGAGAAGGACGCTGCGCTTGCGCGCCGCTTCCAGCCGGTCTTCGCGGGCGAGCCCTCCGTTCCCGATACGATTGGGATCTTGCGTGGTCTCAAGGAGCGCTACGAGATCCACCACGGGATTCGAATCCAAGACTCGGCGATCGTCGCAGCTGCGACGTTGAGTCAACGCTACATCACCGATCGCTTCCTGCCCGACAAGGCGATCGATCTCGTCGACGAGGCTGCCTCGCGGCTCAAGATGGAGATCGACTCGTTGCCCGCGCCGATCGACACGGTCGAGCGCAAGGTGACGCAGCTCGAGATCGAACGGGAAGCGCTCAAGAAGGAAACCGACGACGCGAGCAAGAAGCGCCTGACGGATCTCGAGCAAGAGCTCTCGGAACTGCAAGAGCAGCGCGGCACGATGCGCGCCCAGTGGCTTCGGGAGAAGGAGCTCATCACGGAGATTCGAGAGAACAAGGAGCTCGTCGAAAGCCTTCGGCTCGACCTCGAGCGCGCTGAACGCACGACCGAGTACGAGACAGCCGCCCGCTTGCAGTACGGGGAGATCCCGGCCGCGGAAGCAGCGGTGACGCAGGCCCAGCAGAAGCTCGCCGGTGTCCAGGAAAACGCGTCATTCCTGAAGGAAGAGGTCACCGACGAAGACATCGCCGAGGTGGTGTCGAAGTGGACCGGAATCCCGGTGAGCAAGATGCTCGAAGGCGAAAAGGACAAGCTCCTTCAGATGGAGGCCCGCCTGGGTGAGCGCGTGATCGGCCAGGACGAAGCCGTGGTGGCGGTGTCCAACGCGGTGAGGCGTTCGCGGGCGGGCTTGGGAGAGCCCAACCGGCCAATCGGGTCGTTCTTGTTCCTAGGCCCGACCGGTGTTGGCAAGACCGAGCTCGCGCGCGCACTTGCCGAGTTCATGTTCGACGACGACAAGGCGATGATTCGTCTCGACATGAGTGAGTACATGGAGAAGCACGCCGTTGCTCGCTTGATCGGCGCGCCGCCAGGCTACGTCGGCTACGAAGAGGGCGGACAGCTCACGGAGCCAGTGCGCCGGCGTCCGTACTCGGTGCTCCTCTTCGACGAAGTGGAAAAAGCGCACCCGGACGTCTGGAACGTGCTGCTACAAGTGCTCGACGACGGACGACTGACCGACGGTCAAGGCCGCACGGTGGATTTCAAGAACGTCGTGATCATCTTGACCTCGAACGTCGGGTCACATCACATCATGGCGCTCGACGACGAAGCGTCGATGCGCAAAGCCGTCATGGAAGATCTACGCGACGCGTTCCGGCCGGAGTTCCTCAACCGGCTCGACGAGACGATCATCTTCCATCGGCTCGATCGCGCGCAGCTCCGAAGGATCGTCGATGTGCAGCTCCGCACCTTCGAGAAGAGGCTCGCAGAACGCGAGATGCGACTGGAGATCACCGACGCCGCCAAGGACTTCCTCGCGAACGTGGGGTACGATCCAACGTACGGCGCGCGTCCGCTCAAGCGCGCGATCCAACGCTACCTCGAGAACGGCCTGGCCGAGGACATCCTCGCTGGACACTTCTCGGCAGGGGACATCATCACGGTGGACGCCGGAGATGGGAAGCTCGTGTTCGGGAGCCAACCCTCTGAAAACACTGCGGATTCGACGATCGAATCCGAATAACCCACGAATCCTGGGGCGCTAGGTCACCGATACACCGGGAATCTGGGCCTCCTTGCACGCCCGTGTATGCTGTGTAAGCCTCCGGCGCTCTTGAAGGGAGCAGATACGTTCATGGTCGAGACCGTACAGTGCAAACCAATCGAAGTTCACGTGGGTGAGCGTGGGCTCGAGCGCGCGGTCAAGCACCTCAAGCGCAAGATGGCGACCGAGGGCATCCTACGTGAGCTCAAGCGACGCCGTCACTACATGAAGCCTTCCATCAAGAAGCGGAAGAAGTCCGCCGAGGCTGCTCGCCGTCGCCGCAAGCGCGTGCGGATGGCAACCGAACGTACGTACTAGCCTCCGACAGAGCGAGTTCATCGCACCGAGGCTTCGCCAAGCCACTGGAGTTACTCCGGTGGCTTTTCTGTTTTCGGCTCGAAGCGCCGGCCGGGGCTCCACTCGAACCGCCTTCCGGTTTGCGCCTCGAGGAAGCGAGCGAGGCGATGGAAATCGCTTCCCAAATCGATGAAGCGCACGTCGGTCTGCAGTGTTTTCGGGTTGATCAACTTCGAGAACTCGACGTAGTGGAGCTGAAGCTGCCCGCTCACGCTCACCATGTGGCCGTCGAGCCCTTCCTCGACGAGCGCCCGGTACGCGCCGATACCAAGCTGGCTTGCGAGCATCACGTCGAACGCATGCGGCGGGGAGCATCGCGACTCGTAGCCGAGCTGGATGTGTCGCACCTTCTTGCGTCGGCCCGTGCGTTCCTCGTAGCTGGTGTGCACGCGATCGGAGACCATCTTTGCGAGGTCGAACGAGCTCAAACGAATGTGCCCATGCTCGTCCCTCGGCATCCCAACCAAGGAAGTCTCGGGCAGAAGCTCCGCGAGCCCCTCGGCCAACACGACCGTCCCGTAGAACTGATCACGCCGTTCGCGCTCGAGCATCATGTCGACGATGCGGTCGACCAGCGCGGTCACGGAAAGGCGACGCTCGATGGTCTCTTCACCGGAAATTGAATCCACGCGCGTCTCTTCGATCGCCAAGTCGCCACGAATGTCTTCGGTGGACAGGACCATGCTCGCTTCTCCGGCGATCGCGACGCCGTAGGAAAGCCAGCCCGCCTTTCGGCCCATCGTCTCGACGATGAAGTAGCTGCTCGTCGCAATGCAGTCCGCGCGGAGATTCAAGAGTTCCTTGGCCATCACGTCGACGGCGGTGAAGAAACCAAACGTGAAGTCGATTCCTCGGTAATCGTTGTCGATCGTCTTCGGCACGTGGACAACGCGAACACGGTTCTCTTCTGCGACGTGGTGCTGCTGATATTTGTAGAAGAAGTTTGCCGTCTTGAGGGTGTCGTCGCCGCCAATCGAGATGAGCGCGTCGACCCCCAAGTCGGAGAGGGCGTGGTGGATCCGCGCGAGGCGCTCGGTCTTTTGGGGGTCGAGCAAGTCGGCGGGGGTTTCGATGGCCGCGCCCGGGTTCACGCGGGCGGTTCCGATGATGATCCCGCGACTGTTTCGGATCCCGCGGATGTCCGCTGGGGAAAGGACTCGATAGTGCTCCGTCTCCAGCATCGGATGGCGAACCGGGTCGTACTCTTGGAGGTTCGTGTAGCCGTGAAAGATCCCGAGGACCTCGACCCCGGCCTCGATGAAAGAGGTGGTCACCGCGGCGATCACGGCATTGGCGGCGGGGGCGGGGCCCCCGGAAAACACGATGGCGACGCGCTGGGCAGACTTCACGACGAGCACTCTAGGGCCCGCACCGCCGGATTGCCATCCTCGTCGACAGGCGCTCTACTCGGGTCCATCGACATGGCGATCGACCTAGGGAGCTTGGGCTACGAAACCCCGCCGATGGAGTTCGGCTACACCTGGCGCGACACGGTCATGTACGCGCTCGGAGTCGGCGCGACAGCCGACGCGGAGCTCGACTTTCTCTACGAAGGCCGCGGCCCGAAGGTGTTGCCCACGTTTTGCACGATTCCGACTTTCGCAGCGTTCGACGTGCTCGTCGATCGAATCGGGTGCGACCGGAGCGGGATGGTTCATCACAGCCAAGAGATGACGCTATTCAAACCACTGCAAGCGCAGGCCAAGTTGAGGGTCATCGGGCGAGTCGACGGGCTGTACGATCTCAAGCGCATGGCGATGGCGGTGTTCGTCATCGATGCGTACGACGAGGAAGGGGACTTGATCATCCGAGGGGAGGTCACCTTGCTCCTGCTCAAGGACGGTGGATTTGGCGGGGGACGCCCAGCGCGAAGCCCTCGAATCGCGGCCCCAGACCGCGACCCGGACTTCGAAGCACGCGAGCGGGTCGCACCGACGCAGGCCCTGCTCTACCGCTTGAACGGAGATCTCAACCCCCTTCACGCCGATCCTGCGTTCGCCGCCAACGTGGGTTTCGACAGGCCCATCCTCCACGGGCTTTGCACGTTTGGCTACGCCGGCCGGGCAGTGCTCGCCCATGCCTGCGAAGGCGACCCGGCACGCCTCGCCAGCCTTCGCGGGCAGTTCGCCAAGCCGGTTTTTCCAGGGGACACGATGGTCGTGCGTGGCTGGACAGAGGAGGAACGGACGCTGGTGACGGTGACCACCGAGGAGCGACCCGAGGAGCTTTGCCTCTCGAAGGCGTACGCCGTGATACGCTGAGCGGTCCAGGCGGTCCGCTTGCCCATGCCTCCATTCGAACCCAGATTTTTCTGCTGATGCGTGCGCTCGCGACATGGTTGATCCTCGCACTGCTGGTCGCAGGGGTCGGCTGCTCCGGGACGGCCCCTGCGGCCGTACAGGCGCCTCCGCCGCCGGTCCATGCCGTGACTGTGAAGCCGCAGGCCGTGGTCCCGAGGGCGATCGCCACGGCGGAGATTCTCGCGAACCGTCAATCGAACTTG
>JBATLA010000413.1:0-2134 GCA_049669945.1 Polyangiales bacterium
AAGCACAAGGGCAAGCGAATCGACTTCAAGGTCATCGTCAAGGACGGCAAAGTCGGCATCAAGCCGGTTGTGAAGAAGTAGACCCGTCGTCGCGCAGCATCGGGTGCGTCACCTCCAAGCGATCGTCGATCGCGCGCTTGAGCGGATCGAGGGTCTCGGGCTGCAGCGCGCTAACCGGCACACCGCGGCCCGCCAGTGTGTTCTCTGGCGCGTCGAGCTTGTCGCACTTGTTGTACACCAAGATGCGCGGGATCCGTTCGAGGCCGAGGTCGACGAGAAGTTTCTCGGTCGTTTCGATGTGTTCGCTGCGACAAGGGTCTGAAGCGTCGATGACATGGAGCAGGAGGTCAGCATCCTGTGTCTCGTCGAACGTTGCACGGAACGCCGCAAACAGGTCCTTCGGTAACTCCCGAATGAAGCCAACCGTGTCGGTCACGATCACGTCGCGGCCCGAAGGCAGTCGCGAAGCGCGCGAGCGTGTGTCGAGCGTCGCAAAGAGCTTGTCCTCCACCAGGACGTCGCTCCCGGTGAGTGCGTTGAGCAATGTGCTCTTGCCCGCGTTGGTGTACCCGACGATCGCGACCGTCGGCGTGCCGCTACGTTTGCGCCGCGAGCGCCGTTGCTCCCGTTGGCGGCCGAGTTTCTTGAGCTGGGCTTGAAGCCGCGTGATGCGCTCACGCGCCCGGCGCCGCCCGACTTCCAGCTTGGTTTCGCCCGGGCCCCGTCCTCCGATGCCGCCCGTGAGGCGTGACAGCGCATCATCGCGCTGGCCGAGACGCGGCAGCAGGTAGCGCATCTGAGCGAGCTCGACCTGGAGCTTGCCGTCGCTGGTGTCCGCGTGCTGCGCGAAGATGTCGAGGATGAGCTGCGTGCGATCGATCACCTTGAGATCGGTCATGCCGGCGATGTTGCTCGCCTGGGCGGGTCGCAGATTGCGGTCGAAGATCAGCGTCTCCGCGTCTAGCTGCATCGCCCGAATCACGACGTCCTCGAGCTTGCCCCGACCGAGAGCGTACCGGGGATCGACGCGGTCGCGAACTTGGAGGACGCGGTCGACGACTTCCACGCCGGCCGTGCGTGCGAGCTCCTCGAGCTCTCGAAGCGAGTCCTCCGCTTGGCCGGCGCTTCTCTTGTCGCAAACGTGCACGAGGATGGCACGACCGTCTTTCGCGGTGACGCCCCGCGCGCGCGCCGCGCGAGCAAACTCCTGCTCGAGGGTCTCTATGATCTCTGCTGGGTTGTCTCGCGCCTTTGCGTACGGAATTGGCCCGAAGGTTCGAAAGGGTGGCTCGTTCGCCTCCTCGGCCGACGGGAAGTTGTGCCCGTAGTAGACACAGAGCGCGCGCTCTTCGCCTGGTGCCAGGCAGATCGCGACGACCATGTCGAGCCTCAATCGCGTTAGGTCGACGAGGTCATCTCGGCTCAGCGGCTCGTTGCGAAGGTGGGTGTGGATCAAGCGGAGACCGCGCAGTCGCCCCGCGCCGGCACGCAAACGCCCCACGTCGGGAAGCATCAGCTTCGACGCGTCGCCTACGATGACGTGGTGCACGCGGCCCCCGCGGTCGGCCAATACCCCGACTTGGCGGCCGGTGGCGTGAGAAACGCCCACGAGCGCTCGCGTCAGATCCGGCGTCGTCAGACGGTCGAGTGGGACGCGTCTGCGATAGATGCGTTGAAGCGCCTTCGTTTCCGAAGGGCTCAACCCGCTCGTGTCGCCGTAAATCTCCAACGTTTCCTCAACTCACCATACGGAAAGGTGGACCTCGACGACGCCGAAGGCGCCAGTGATGTCGTGTCCGCACACGCTGCCCGCGAAACGGCCATACGGCTGCACGAAGTCACTGCGAACGAGCCCAAAGTTCGTGTGCTCTTCGCGAGCGCCAAGAGGCTCGAACTCGATGTCGATTTCGTCTGTGTCGATGCTGTGGATCCTCCAGCCCTGCGTCTTTGGGTGTTGCGGTACGTCGAAGACGACACCCGACAGCGCCTGCACCTTGCCGTCAATCCAAAACGCGTTCTCGACTGAGTGCCCGCGTTCGTCCTCATACACCTGCGCGGAGAGGTTGAGGCCGATGGAGGTCCCATCGGCGAGGAAGGCGCTCATCGACGCCCACTTCCACTTCGTGATTCGGCT
>JBATLA010000414.1:0-3202 GCA_049669945.1 Polyangiales bacterium
GTACGGCGCTGTCTGCGAGCGCTTCCGCCGGGCGACGGCTTCGGGGGCCCCGGCCGCGACGATCTTCCCTCCTTCGGCGCCTGCGCCTGGGCCTAGGTCGATCACGTGGTCCGCGTGCGCAGCGACCAGCATGTCGTGCTCGACGACGATGACCGTGTCGCCTCGCTCGACTAGGTCATCGAGCACCTTCATCAAGGGCGCGACGTCGTTCGCGTGGAGCCCTGCAGTTGGCTCGTCGAACACCAGTAGCGAGCCCGGCGAGGCCCTGAGCAGCGCCTCCGCGAGCTTGAGACGCTGCGCCTCCCCGCCCGAGAGCGTGTTCAAAGGCTGACCGAGGCGCAGGTAGCCGAGCCCCACGTCGAGGAGCGGCCGAAGCGCGCGCGCGATGAGCGCATCATCCGCGAAATGCTTCGCTGCCTGCTGGGCAGTCAGCTCGAGCACACCCGCAATGTCCAGACCCATGTACTCGACGTCGAGCACCGGTCCCACGAACCGGCGCCCCTGGCACTCGGGGCAACTGAACATCACGTCGGCCAGGAACTGCATTTCGACTGTTTCGGCGCCATCGCCCCGGCAGGCTTCGCAGCGTCCGCCGGTGACGTTGAAGGAGAAGAAGCCCGGCTTGTATCCCCGCTCCTTGGCCAGCGGCTGCGTGCTGAACCGCTTCCGAAACACGTCCCAAATCTTCAAATATGTCGCAGCGTTGCCGCGTGAAGTTCGGCCGAGCGGAGCTTGATCGACGCCGACGACGCCGTGCAAGGAGGCGAAGCCGGCCAGGGTTTCGTGCTAGAGTGGAGCGCCCTCGGACTTGAGGCCGAGCTTGCGTTGCACGGCTGGCAGCAGGGTCTCGAGTACCAGACTGCTCTTGCCCGAGCCGCTAACGCCCGTGACACAGGTCATCACGCCACGCGGGAACGAGGCGTCGACCGAGCGAAGGTTGTGGCCGGCGGCCCCCTTGAGCTCGATCCAGCCTTGGGGCTCACGCCGTGTTCGCTTTGCGGCGCCGGTGACCCGGAGCGCGGAACCCGTGGCCGTCTCGGCCTTGCGCAACGCAGCCGGTGAGCCGTCGAAGACGATTTGGCCGCCGTTCTCGCCAGCACCCGGGCCGAGCTCGATGACACGGTCGGCGCCGAGAATCATCTCCGGGTCGTGCTCGACCACCACGGCGATGTTCTCGTCCTTCGACAGCGCGCGAACGACGCCTAGAAGACGCTCGACGTCGCGCGGATGCAGGCCGACCGTCGGCTCGTCGAGGACGAACATCGCGCCGTTGAGCGTCGCTCCGAGCGCACTCGTAAGCGCGACACGCTGCGTCTCTCCGCCCGAGAGCGTTCGCGACGTACGATCGAGCGAAAGGTAGCCAAGGCCGACATCGTGCAGGGCTCGAAGCCGACCAATCGCCTCGCGCCAAAGCAGTGCTGCGCCCGCGTCGCTCGAAAAGCGTGGCTCTTGCTTCTCGAGAAACGACAGTGCCTTCGAGGCAGGCAAGCCGTAGAGCTCCGGCACACTGAGCCCATCGATCGACCAAGCCAGCGCCTCCTGCTTGAGGCGGGTACCGTCACAGTCCGCGCACTTCTCGTACTTGCGGTAACGAGAAAGAAACACGCGCACGTGCATCTTGTACGCGCGCGATTCCATCCACTTGAACCAGCTCCGAATGCCCCACCAACCCTTGGGGTAGCCGATCTCGTCGCCTTCGATCAGCCAGTCGAGCTCTTTCGGCGTCCACTCGCGCAGGGGCTTGCCGAGTGGGATCCGTGCCTTCTTCGCGTGCTTCTTGAGCTCCCGACGCTCCCAGGTCGTGGCTTTGCCCTGCCACGCACGAATCGCGCCCTCGTCGGGTGACAGATCGTAATCCGGAATCACGCGGTCGAGGTCGATCTCGATGGTGCGCCCGAAGCCTCGGCATGTCTCGCAGGCACCGATCGGGCTGTTAAAGCTGAAGAGTCCGGGGGTCGCGCGGCGAAACGAGCGGTCACAGCTCGGGCAGTGAAGGCCCTCTGAGAACCCCAGCTCCGCGCCATCGGCGGACCATACCGTGGCGTGTCCCGCACCTCTGCGCATCGCGTCTTCGAGCGCTTCGACCAAGCGATCGTGGTCTTGCGGCCGCGCGACGGTGCGGTCCGCGATGACATCCAGGTGTGTGCTGCGTCCTTTGGTGACTTCGCTCGGCTTCACGGCGTCGAGGTCACGAACTTGGCCCCCGACGCGAACGCGCCGATATCCGTTTCTCAACAAGCCCTCGCGCACGCCGAGGAAGTGCTCGCCGTCCGCTACGGCCACCGGATATGTGATCAGCAGTTTCTCGCCGGCCAACTCGCTCATCACGCTTTGCGCGGCGCGTGTGGGTGCGTCGCGATGGACGAGCGAGCCGCACCCAGGGCAATGGAGCTCAGCGGCGTGTGCCCACAGGTGCTTCGCGTAGTCGGCGATCTCGGTCATCGTGCCGACCGTCGAGCGGCTGGTTCGCACAGGCGCCTGGCGGTCTACCGCGATGCCCACCGGGACCGGGTCGAGCTCGTCGACGGGGGGGCGCGACAGCCGCTCCAAGAATTGGCGTGCGTAGGCGCTGAAGCTCTCGACGTAGCGTCGCTGTCCCTCTGCGTAGAGGGTCTTGAAGGCAAGCGACGATTTGCCGGCACCCGAGGGGCCGACGATCGCCAGAAACGTGCCCGGCGCGATGTCGAGATCGATCGACCGCAGATTATGCGTACGCGCGCCTCTGAGTTTGGTGGGCTGCATGGGCGGACCCCGTTTCTAGGATGGAGGCCCTCGATGTCCAGCTCTAACGGCGCCCCCAGCGCCGTCGCAGGACCCAAGTCGCACCGAGGACGCCGATCGTCAGAAAAATGAACCACGGGTTCGACAGCGGCTGCTTGGACACCAGGCCGGCGGCGCGCCGTGTCGTGGAGGCCAGTTCCGAAAGGGGCGGCACGTCGTTCACGCCGAGAAACGCCCTGCCCCCGGTGCGTTCGGCGATCGCCTGGAGCTCGCCAGGCAGAGCTTCGAGATCCGCCAGCTCGTCACCGCTCTCTTCGACGATGAGGACCTCGCGTGCGACCTCTTCTCCCTCGACTGAGGCGATGATCTCGTATGCGCCGCTTTGTGTCGGCGCAGGCAGTATCGTGCGGACCTGTCCGTCCTCATCGGTCTTGACGACCGCGGCGGGCGCGTCGCCTTCCGATGGCTCGAAGCGCAGCGT
>JBATLA010000415.1:0-23792 GCA_049669945.1 Polyangiales bacterium
ACCGAGGTTCGCGCGCGCGTTGCCGGTGCTCCGAAACTGGGTCCAGACGACGGAGACGGGGGATCGAGCGGACCTCGCCGCCATCGCGGAAGAAGACCCAATCTGGGCGCGTGTCGTCAGTGGGTCCGACACGCGAATCGGCGCGCGCTGCGAGCACTACGACGACTGCTTCGTGACCCGCGTGCGTCGCCGTGCTGAGAGCGCGCAGCTGATCGTCGTCAATCACCACTTGTTTTTTGCCGACTTGGCGCTTCGCGATACCGGGTTCGCCTCGGTGCTTCCCGACTACGACGCCGTCATCTTTGACGAGGCGCATCAACTCGAAGACACGGCGACCCTCTTCTTCGGATCGCGGCTTTCCACGGCGATGATCGAGAGGCTCGTTCGCGATGCGCGAATCGCCCTTCGTGGCGAGAAGGGAGGAAAGCGACACGAGACGGTCCTGCTGGACGCGGTTCTCCAACGCGCTTCGAATTTCTTCGCTGCCCTTCCCGCCAACGCCAATGGCGGCCGCGCCCCTCTTCCAGCAGACGCGGTTCCCGAGGAGGAGCTCTTCGCCCTCGACAACGCCCTCGCCGAGCTCGGTTCCGCCTGCCGCAACGCCAAGCCGCTACAAGAGAGTGTGCTTCAGATCGCCCGCCGCGCCGAGCAGCTTCGCGACGCGCTCGGCTCGCTCGAGGCGCCCGTACAGGTGAGCTGGTCCCTCGGTGGCAGCCTAAGCCCCTCGGTGGGTTCCAGCCCCATCGACGTCGGCCCCCTGCTCAGGGAACGCCTGCATGAACGCGTCCCGTGCATCGTGCTTACGAGCGCGACGTTGACGACCGGTGGCGACTTCAAGTTCGTCAAGCGCCGACTCGGCATCGACGCCGAGGTCAGCGAGGAGGTCGTCGAGTCGCCCTTCCGCTACGAAGAACAGGCCGCCCTCTACGCACCGACGCATCTACCTGACCCGCGCGCGGCGGACTTCCCGGAGCAGGCCGCCAAGGAAATCCTGAAGCTGATTCGAATGTCGAAGGGCGGCGCATTCGTCTTGTGCACCTCCCTCCGAATGATGCGCATTCTCGCCAGGCGAGTTGGAGACGAGCTCGACTACGAGTGGTTCGTCCAGGGAGATGCGCCGAAGCAGACCCTGCTCGACCGGTTTCGCGACCAGGGGAACGCCGTACTCTTCGCGACCGCCAGCTTCTGGGAGGGAGTCGATGTGCCGGGTTCCGCGCTGCGCCTGGTGATTATCGACAAGCTTCCCTTCGAAGTTCCGAGTGACCCCGTCGTCGCCGCCCGTTGCGAGCGGCTCGACGAAGCGGGCGAGTCCTCGTTCATGCGCTACCTGGTCCCTGCGGCCGCGCTTTCGCTAAAGCAGGGCTTTGGCAGGCTCATCCGAACGACGCAGGACCGGGGCGTCGTCGCCATTCTCGATTCGCGCATCCGCACAAAGGGCTATGGAAAGGTCTTCATGCGGAGCCTTCCGCCCGCTCGTGTCAGTGACACCCTCGACGAAGTTCGGCCCCTCCTGATATCCTCCGTGCTCGCCGAGTAAGGAGGCCCAGTGACCCAAGTCGCCGCGGAAGTGCATGGTTCCGTCGCAATCCCCGAAGCCGAGCACCGAATCGAGCCGACCTCGCAGTCGAGGCTCGACGAAGCGCTTGCGATTCTCGAAGACAGCAAGCGGGATTGGGTCGCCCTCGACATAGACGAACGCATCGATCTTCTACAGAAGCTCAACGCAAGCTTGGTCGAGGCTGCCGAATCGTGGGTTGCCGCCTCCGTACAAGCGAAGCGGATGACGGCCGGCACTGCAGAAGAAGGCGAGGAATGGTTGACCGGCCCGGGGGCGGTGGCACGCAACATCGCTTTGCTCATCTCGTCACTCGGCGACATCCGCGACTATGGCGTCCCGCAACTTCCGAAGCCGGCATATGAGCGTCCGGATGGCCAGGTAGTGGCCCCTGTACTTCCTTCGAACGGATGGGATGGCCTCCTCTTTCAGGGCTTCACGGCAGAAGTCTGGATGCAGCCCGGCGTGAAGCTCCAGGAGTTGCAGGACAACCAGGCGACCTTCTACAAGCAGAGGTCTCCCAAGGGACGGGTCGCGCTGGTGCTCGGTGCCGGCAATCACACCTCGATCGGTCCAATGGATGCCCTCTACAAGCTGTTTGTCGAAGGACAGGTCGTCATCATGAAGATGAACCCGGTCAACGAGAGCGTTGGCCCTTTCATCTACCAAGCGTTTGCGCCGCTTTCGGAGCAAGGCTTCTTCAAGGTCGTGTACGGCGGCATCGCGGAGGGAGACTACCTCTGCAAGCACCCCCTCATCGAGGAGATCCACATCACCGGGTCGGACAAGACGCATGATGCGATCGTGTACGGTGTCGGCCAAGAAGGCGCGCGGCGCAAGGCTGCCAACGATCCGGTGAACGACAAGCGGCTCACCTGCGAGCTCGGAAACGTGAGCCCGGTCATCATCGTGCCCGGGCCTTGGTCTCAGAAAGACCTCGACTTCCACGGGGTCAATGTTGCCTCTTCGATCATCAACAACTCGGGATACAACTGCTCGGCGACTCGCGTCGTGATTCAGCATGAGCACTGGGCCAAGCGCGACGCGTTCATCGATGCGATGCGTAAAGCATTCCGGAACGCGGGCGACCGCGCGCCCTACTACCCGGGTTCGGAAGAACGCCACAAATTCTTCGTCGAGCGCCACCCCGACGCCGAGCAGATCGGTACGAAGGGAAAGGGCCATGTCCCATGGACGTTGATGCACCACCTCGACCCCAACGACGCTGACGAGATCTGCTTCAACATGGAGTCTTGGTGCGCCCAGACGAGCGAAGTCGCGCTGCCCGCCAGCTCGGTCGCCGAGTACATCGACAAAGCTGTCGCGTTCTGCAACGACCGAATCTGGGGCACGCTCAACGCGAGCATCATCGTGCATCCGAAGTCTCTGAAAAACCCCGCGGTCGCCGACGCGGTGGAACGCGCGATCGCGGACCTACGCTACGGCAGTGTGGCGGTGAACCACTGGGCGGGGATCAACTATGCGCTGGGCACGACGACCTGGGGTGCGTTTCCGGGGCATGCGGTGGACGACATTCGCTCGGGGCAAGGCGTCGTTCACAACACCTACATGTTCGACAAACCTCAAAAGACCGTGCTTCGAGGTCCATTTCGCGTCTCCCCGACGCCTGCGTGGTTCATCACCAACAAGAACGCCGCTGAAATCGGGCGCAAGATGACCTACTTCAACGCGGACCCATCGCTGGTCAGGATACCCGGCCTGCTTTGGGCCAGTATTCGCGGCTAGCTTTGCTTATGGGCGCGGAGCGCGTCGTACGCCCGATCGGGGTGAGCTTGGGTTCCTATCTCGAGCCCCGCGGCCTCCCATCCGGCTTCCTGAAGCTGCCCGAACGCGTTGCGAGCGCCTGCGGTGCCGGCACGCTGATCAACCACGTCTTCATAGCCAGCCTGGATCAGGATTTCTGCTGCCCGCAGCGATCGATTGCCCGATCGGCATCCGAGCACGAGCTTGGCGTCCTTTTCGAACACCGCTCCGACGACTTCGACGAACTCGGTGTTCGGCTGCATGCCGGCTCCCGTCTTGTGCATGATCGGAATGTTGTATGCGCCGGCTGGGTGGCCGGCCTCGAACTCGGGTATCGAGCGCACGTCGATGTACACGTAGCCGCCCTCGCGAATGAGCTGATCGGCTTCCACTGGTGAAACCCTCTTGACCGTCATCCCGAAGATCTAGGGACTTGTTCGTCGCGTGCAAGCAGCGTGGGTCAGCGACCGGCGTTTTGCAGGAAGAGGTTTTCGAGGGTCTGCCGTTCCGGCACCAATGCATCGAGGCGCGCGCCCGCGGCGGTCGAAATGCGTAGAATCTCGTCGACTGCCTTGTCGCCGTCGGCACGTAGGGTGAGGTGCCCCGCCCCAGCGTCGACAACTGTAGCTCGAGAGCCGAGTGATGCTTTGAGGGCCTCCGATGCGCCGCTCAGTCGGATCTCAACTCGGCGGTCGGCCGTCTCGAGGAGGTCCTTGACCTGCCCCTCCGACGTGATCTCGCCCCGTTGCATGATCACCACGCGGTCGCACAGAAGCTCGACATCGCTCAGGATGTGGCTCGTGAATAGCAGCGTCTTCCCCCGTGCCCGCTGCTCCAACAAGATGTCGCGCACCTCTTTTCGCCCGATCGGATCGAGGCCGCTCATCGGCTCGTCGAGAACCAGAAGCTCCGGATCGTGCAGAAGCGACTGCGCCAAGCCAACACGCTGCATCATCCCCTTCGAGAACTTCCCGATGGGCCGATCGACCGCGTGCCGCAGACCGACCTTGTCGATCATCGCTTCGGAGCGGTCGCGTCGCTCACCCTTCGGGATCCCGGTGAGTCGCCCGCACAGGTCGAGGAACTCCAAGGGCTTGAGGTATTGGTACACGTACGGATTTTCCGGCATGTATCCGACCCGCTTGGCCGCCTCACGGTCGCCTGCGGAGCGTCCGAAGATGCGAATCTCGCCTTCAGTCGGGAAAATCAAGCGCAGGATCGACTTGATGGTCGTCGTCTTTCCGGCGCCGTTCGGGCCGAGAAGTCCGAAGATCTCCCCGCGCTTCACGGAGAAGCTCGCGTTCTTGACGGCCTCGACCCGCTTTCGAAAGAACCCGATGTGGAAGACCTTTCGAAGGCCTTTCACCTCCAACACGATGTCGTCACTCATTCAGCACTCCGAGTAGGACCCTTGCTACTTCGTCAGCCTCCGCGTTTCGCATTTGGGGAAACAGCGGTAGTGCGAGCCCGCGCGCCGCGACGTGCTCCGCGACCGGCATCGAGGCGTGGCTGCCCGCGAAACTCCCGAGTTTGTGAATCGCGAACGAAAGAAGACCCGCTTCGACTCCGCGCTCGCGCATCCTATCGCGGACCGTGTTGCGGTCTCGCCCTTGCGGAAGGATGACACCAAACGTCTGAAAGTTGCTCTCCGCGCCGACGGGGCTGCTCTGGAATCCGACCGCACCGGCCAAGCTCTCCCGATACAACGCGGCGAGCTCCCGCCTACGGGCAACGATGTTGTCGAGGCGTTGTAGCTGTGCGAGCCCGAGCGCCGCTGCGATCTCCGTCATTCGGTGGTTGCCAGCGGCGACGACGAACTCTCCGCGCAGCTGACCATGATTTCGAAGCATGCGGAGCTTGTCAGCCATGTCGTCGTCGTCTGTCAGGCACATGCCACCTTCTCCCGTCGTCAGGATCTTCCGCGGATGGAAGCTCAGACAAGAGACTTTGCCGAGGCTGCCGCAAGGGCCGTTGGGAAACCGGCTGCCAAGCGCACACGCTGCGTCTTCGATGACCGGCAACGAGCCGAGCGCGTCTCGTATGGCTGCCGCGCGCGCAGGGTTCCCGAACTGATCGATCACGATGGCCGCTCTGGTTTCGCCCGTCCTCGCTGACCGGAGCGCGTCCTCCGTGCTGTTCCACTCGTCCGGATCCACGTCGACGAACTGCACCTTGGCCCCTGCGACCCTCACAGCATGTGCGGGGCTCGGCCAGCTGAGGGCCGGGCACAGAACTTCGTCGCCTGCCCCGATCGACAGGACCTTGAGCGCGAGTTGGAGCGCGGCGGTTCCGCTCGACACCGCCACGGCGTGCTTGCGGCCCACGAGCGCCCCGACCGCCTGCTCGAAGCGTTCGACCAAGGCTCCTTGTACGAGCTGTCCGGATTCGAGAACCGCGGCGACCGCGCGCTGTTCGTCCTCACCAATCCACGGTTTCGCTAGGCGAATCAAAGCGCCTCCATCTTACCAGCGGACCCTCGAAAACCTCCAGATTGCGGGGTCGATGGTGCGAGCGCACCCTACCCCCGTGGACCTCACGAGCCAGCTCGGCGCGCTCGAGCGAGCCTTGACGCGCATGGGCATTCGCTTCCTCGAAGAGGAGCTTCCGGACGAGGCGCAGATCGATGGAGGCCTCTGCAGGGTGGCCGACGAGCTCGTGCTCTATGTTTGTCCGACGGCACCGCCCTGGCGCCGTGCGGAGGTCCTGCTCGATGCGCTCCGCCGATTGCCCCATCGGGACATCTGGCTTCCGCCCGAGATTCGAGCCCTCCTCGATAGCGACGAAGTCTGCGACGAGCCCCTCCGCCTGTTAACATGGGAAGGTAAGGACGAGCATTGAGTGGACTTGGACTAGTACTTTCCGGCGGCGGCGCGCGAGGCGCGTATGAAGTCGGCGTTCTCGAATACGTTTTCAACGAGTTTGGCGACGTCGCGGGAAAGCCGCCTGCGATCGATTTGATCTCGGGCACCAGCGTGGGCGCGGTCAACGGCGCGTTCGTCGCGTCGATGCTCCACGATATCCCCGGAGGCATCCGCAACTTGGTCTCCGTCTGGACGGGCCTCGAGCTCGCGCACGTTCTCGGGTTCGGGCTTCGCCAAGCCGCAGGTCTCTACCGGGTGCTGCTCGGCGGTCCCGGGCAGGCCAGGGGCGTGTTCGATCCGACCCCTCTGTCTGCGCTGGTCGGCCGTAACGTCAACTGGCGAAAGCTTCGACACAACATCCGCACCGGGAAGCTACAAGCGCTCACCGTGAGCACCACACACGTCGGAACCGGGCAGCCCGTGATCTTCGTCGATGCCGCCCCAGGCGTTGGAATTCCCAGGAGCCTAGGGCTCCACGCCCTGGTCCGCCGGGCCAAAATCGGCCAGCATCACGTCCTCGCATCCGCTGCAATTCCCTTGGTTTTTCCGGCCGTCGAGATCGGTGACGAGATCCACTGCGACGGCGGGCTTCGGCTCAACACCCCGATGGGACCGTCGATCCATCTTGGCATGAATCGTCTGTTGGTCATCGGCCTCTCGACGCCCGAAGTCGCCGGTCGCCGCGCGGTTCAAGATGGCAAGTACCCGGGCGCGACGTACATGCTCGGTAAGGTGCTGAACGCGTTCCTACTCGACCACCTCAACACCGACTTGCTGGAAGTACAACGCATCAACGACTTCCTGCGCGACGGCGTGCGAGCGTACGGTCCGGAGTTCCTCGACAAGCTCAACGAGGCTGCGAAAGCGCGCGGTGCGTTGGCGCCGCGGCGCTTGGTGAGCTCGCTCGTGCTTCGACCGAGCACCGACATCGGTCAGGTTGCTGCCGACTACCTCGCGTCGCATCGCGTTCGCTTCGGCAAGGCGCTCGGTCGCGCGTTCATCAGCATGCTCGATGTGGGCGCTGGAGCGGACGCCGACCTCGCGAGCTACCTCTTGTTCGACGGCGGCTTTGCGCAAACGCTCATCGAGATGGGCAGGCGAGACGCACACGCCCGTCGCGGGGAGATCGAGGCGTTCCTGTTCGAGGATCCTGACGCGATCTTGTCCACAGGCTCCGCTGTGGAGACGGGGACACATTCGACCTCCAAGCCTCCGGAATAGAGCGGGCTTCTGGCGTCCCGAGAACTGTGGATAAGCTGTGTAATACTGACTGCGCGGTCAGCCCTGCTGTAATATTTTACCTATAACGTTGGGCATGTTACGCTTCACGAGTGGCTCAACCCAGCGTCGCGCACATCTCCGAGAACGCGACCCTCCTTTCTCGACGACTCGTTCAGAACGTCGGTTCGGTGGTTCGCGGCAAGGAGGAAGTCATCAAGCTCGCGGTGGTCTCACTGCTCGCTCGCGGACACCTCTTGCTCGAGGACGTTCCCGGCGTCGGAAAGACGACGCTGGCGCGGGCGCTCGCGGCATCGGTCGGTGTTTCGTTTCGCCGTCTGCAGTGTACGTCCGATTTGATGCCGACCGACGTGCTCGGTGGAAACATCTTCAATCAGTCGAAGAGCACGTTTGAGTTTCGCGCCGGCCCCATCTTCACGCAGGTGTTGCTGGCAGACGAGGTCAACCGCACCACACCCAAGACGCAAAGCGCGCTCCTCGAAGCTATGGATGAGCGCCAAGTGTCAATCGATGGCGAGACCCACGACCTCGAAGAGCCATTCTTCGTCGTCGCCACACAGAACCCGCAGGAGTTTTACGGCACGTATCCGCTGCCGGAGTCGCAGCTCGACCGTTTCCTCGTGCGGCTCAGTATTGGCTACCCGCCGCCAGCGGTCGAACGTGAGGTTCTGAACCGCCGAGGCGCCGATCCAGTCAAGAAGCTCGACGCGGTCATGAGCGCCGGCGAGCTCCGCCACGTGCAACAGGCCGTCGACTCCGTGCGAGTCGACGATGCCATCCTCGAGTACCTGCACCGGATCGTCCTCGCGACCCGAAACACGCCGCTCTTGTCGGTTGGCGTCTCAACTCGAGGTGCCCTCGGTTTCGAGCGGGCCACCCGCGCTCGCGCGCTCGTCGAGGGGCGTTCGTACGTGTTGCCCGACGATGTCAAAGCATTGGCAGCTCCGGTCTTGGCCCACCGCGTGAAGGTCTCGGGAGCGATGGCCGGCGCGGCTGTTCGAGACGACGCTGAGCGTGTAATTCGCGAGCTGCTCACCATGGTTGCCGTCCCGCTGTAGAAGGTCGGGGCGATGCGAATCCTTCGACGAAGACGGAGTAGGCGGAAGTTTCGGCTCACCCGTGAAGGCAGGGCCTTCCTCTTCGTGACGATCGGGGTTGGCTTTGCTGCGGTCAACACCGCAAACAACCTACTCTACCTTGTTCTCGGCCTCCTTCTGAGCTTGCTACTCGTCAGCGGCGTCTTGAGCGACCTGGCGCTGTGGAAGCTACGAATCCAGCGAAAGCTTCCAGCGCGCATGTTCGCGGGTACGCGCTCACTCGTCGAGCTCGCCGCCCTCAATGACAAGCGCTGGTTGGCCAGCGTCTCCGTCGAGGCCATCGACGAAATCGACGGCGTCGACAGCGCGCCGGCTAGGTTCCTCCGGGTCGATCCTGGGGAGACCGTGCTCGCCGGCTATCACTTCGAAGCGCCTCGCCGCGGCTTGATCGAGCTCGGCACCATGCGAGTTCTCACTCGATACCCCTTCGGCTTGATCGAGAAGGGATACACTCTCTTCGAACCGGACGAAGCCGTGGTGTACCCCCGGCTGCTCGACGATGTCAGCACGCCTCCGGTGCAGCCGGTACCGGGGGATTCCGCGCCGGTCCACCGGACCGGCCGCGGAAGCGAGTTCGCGGGAAGCGTGCGCTTCTATCGAGAAGGCGATGAAGCCCGCAACATTCACTGGAAGCGGACTGCCAGCCGCGGCGAGCTGGTCGTCCGAGAGCATGAGCAGGACACGAGCGCTCTGATGACTCTCCGTGTCGACAACGTCATACCAGCCGGCACTGCCAACGAAGCCGAGTGGCGCGAGCGCTTCGAACTTTCGATCTCCGAGGTCGCCACCGTGGCCTCCGTCTATCTCGCGCAAGGCGTTTCCGTACAAGTGCAAGCAGTCGGCAGCGCCTCGCCGCTCGTCACGGGCGGGACCTCACCGGACCAGATCTGGCGCTTCCTGGCGCTTCTCAAGGCGGCGAGAACAGATACACCGGAGCGGCCGAAGCGAATCAGCCGGAGGTGGGCGGCATGAGATTCGCGTTCGCTCACAAGCTCGTCGCTTACATGTTTGCTGGCCTCGGCCTCATTGCGCTGATGCTCGGCACGACGTTCACGCCTGTCGATTCCCTCATCGTGATCTTCGCGTTTGTCGCGAGCTGGTTCGCGGAGCCGCCCGCGATCGATCATCCTGGCTATTCGAGGTTCTGGAACATCGCTGCGGTCGTGTTTCTCTTGGTGCAAATCGCCCGCGCGATCGGTGGAGAAGCCACGCTGACGGTGGGCGTGCAATACGCGGCCTTCCTTCAGATCTCGCGCCTCTCGCACCGAAAGAGCGCAGCCGACTACCAACAGATCGCGATCCTCGCGTTCCTGCACCTGATCTCGGGCACCGTGCTCTCGTCGGGGCTCGACTACGGCGTCGTGTTCTTCGGGTTCGTGATCGTCATGCCGTGGATGCTCACGCTCACCCACCTGCGCAAGGAGCTAGAGGCTCAACACGCCATCGGAAGCCCGATGCTCCGCGCAGATCTCGAGAGCCACGAGCTCACGACGGCGTCGTTCTTCGGCGGAACGACCTTGTTGGCGGTGCCTCTATTCGTCCTGACTGCCGCCATGTTCTTCGCGTTCCCGCGCGTCGGCTTCGGATTTCTATCGAGCTTCGGCACGCGCACGACCGCCGTTGCCGGCTTTGGCGATGACGTCAAGCTCGGTGGCTTCGGCACCATTCGAGATGATCCCACCGTGATCATGCGTGTGAAGATGAAGGACAGGCCCGAGCCTCCGCCACGGTCTGTCGCGCTCAGGTTTCGCGGAACATCTTTCGACCGTTACGCCGACGGGCATTGGTCGAGGACCCAATTCGCAGGGGAAGAAGTCCGGCGCTTGCAGGACGAATACATCTTGTTCCGGCCGCCGAAGGAGTCGGACCAACAGTACGAGATCAATCTCGATCCCATGGAAGAAGCCGTTCTCTTCATCCCGGAAGGTGCCGTCGCTCTCCAGGTTCCGCCCGTGATTCGTGCCGGGCGAAGCCGCTTTCGAGAGGTCTTGCACGCCCCCGGCTTCGACCTTCGCTACCGTGGGCGGTCCGAGGGTCCCCTAACGTACAAGGCATACGTCGGAACGACACGCCGCGGCATCCAGGAGTCCACTCCGAAGAGTCTGCAGAAGCGATACGTCGAGGTCCCAGAGGGCTACGAGCGAGTCGCCGCGCTCGCCGCGCGCGTAGTCGGCGACGCGACCGACCCACGAGTCCAAGCGCAGCGGCTCGAGCGATACCTTCGTGGCAGCGGAGACTACAGATACACACTTGATCAGCCCGACACGAAAGGCGAGGATCCGCTCCACGTCTTCTTGTTTGAGGCCAAGGCCGGCCACTGTGAGTACTTCTCGACCGCGATGGCGATCATGATGCGCTCACTCGGTGTCCCTGCCAGAAACGTCACGGGGTTCCTCGGGGCCGACTACAATCCGTACGGCGACTACTACGCGGTGCGAAATGGGAATGCACACAGTTGGGTCGAGATCCTCGCGGACGGCAGATGGATGACGTTTGACCCGACTCCCGCGTCAGGACAAGTCTTCAGCGCGCCGTCGGGCTTTGCCGTGAAGCTCCGGCAGATGCTCGACGCGATGCGGGTCCGATGGGCCCACTACGTCGTCGAATACAACATTCGCGACCAGGCACGTGCGCTTCGGGGACTCGCGGACTGGTATCGTTCCCTGCGAAGCGATCGGCATCGCGCGAGATCGGCGGGAGGGGGCGACGCTGCGAACGAGGACGGACTCGGAGCGATTCCGTTCCGGCCAGACTGGCGATGGTTCATTGCTGTCATGGTTGTCTTCGGCGCCGGGGTTCTGCTCGCTCGCTTGCGTCGCAGGCAATGGCGCCAAAGTCGTGCCGGTCGCCGTCTCGACCCTGACCGCGACCGTGCCGTTCGGCTCTACCTTGCGCTCGAGACCAGTCTCCGAAGGGCAGGGCAAGCGCGCCCCGCCGACGTTACTCCGGCCGAGCACGCCGAGGAGCTCGGCCGCTCTGGGTTCCTCGCGGCAACCGAAGTGCGAGAGGTGACAGCCGCATACCTAGCCACACGCTTTGGAGGCGACCCGCTAACGCCCGCCGACTATCATCGGCTTCGGCAGTTGAGTCGCAGCATCAAGTCGAGAACGAGCAGGCGACCTACTGCGTGAAGAACCAGCCGGCGGCGACGCCGGCCGCCGCCAGCGCTACCACGCCGACAACGATCAGCGCGACCTTTGAACCGCCGCTCTTTTGAGAGGTCGCGCTCGGTGCGGCTGCAGGCGCGACCGGGCTGCTCTCTTCTTCTGCTCTGATGGAAACCGGTGTTGCACCCGGCGGACGGAACGTCATGACCGGCTGAGAGCCCTGTTGTGCAGACGAGCGGGAAGGGGGATTGAGCGAGGGGCCCATCGGGATTGCGGGTCGCGGAGCTTTGACGCTGTCGTCTTTAGACTCGAACCAGCCCATCGTCGCGCCTGCAGGCGCGCTGTTGCGGACGTTCTCGATCGCGGTCTCGACGTCTTCGTCGCCTTCGAACCAATTGCTAGGGTCGACGAACTCGGTGGAGTCCAGCGGACGTGAGCCCTCGTTGTCCGGGCTCAACGCGAACCTGCTCGCCTCAATCGGAACACCTGCGGTGCTTTCGAGTGACGTGAAGCGATCGAGCTCTTCGAGAATCATCGTGTCGATCATCACCGGCTGCGGCGGCACCGACTTCTGCCGTTCCAGCGTCGCCTTTACCAGATTGGCGATATCGTACGAAGTCACCTTCATTTGGTGGTGAAACAGGAAGCTCGCCAATGCGTCACCCATGTCCCGTGCCGATTGGAAACGCTCCTTCGGGTGGCGAGCCAAGCTCTTCTGGATGATTGCGTCGAACTGCTCATCGACCTCGGGGTGAGTGCCGACGAGGCTCGGGATGTCGGCTGCGGATACGGCTTGCACCGTCTCATAGTCAGTCTCGCCGAGAAACAAGCGCCGACCTGCGAGCATTTCCCAGAGGCAAACGCCAAGCGCGAAGATGTCCGCTCGTTCATCGGCCGGCTGCCCGCTCGCAACTTCCGGTGAGAGATAGCTGAACTTTCCTTTGACCACGCCGGGGTCGGTGCGTTCGAGTTGGGTTCGCGCTTTGGCGAGACCGAAGTCGGTCACCTTCACCTCGCCGCGCCTACTGATCAGGATGTTCGGCGGCGAAACGTCTCTGTGTACCAGATCGAGTGGCCCGCCGTCGTCGTCGAGGAGCTCGTGGGCGTAGCTCAGGCCCCGACATGCTTCCATGCCGATGTAGATCACGTCCTTGAGGGGAAACGATTTGCGTTTTACCCGCAGCGTTTCCATCACCTTTTTGAGGTTCGTGCCGTCAACGAACTCCATGACGATGAAGAAGCTGTTGTCGGCCTTGCCGATGTCGAACACGCTGACGATGTTGGCGTGGTTCAGCCGCGCGCCGAGACGAGCTTCGTCGAGAAACATCCCGATGAAGTTCGTGTGCGAGGCGAGGTGCGGCAATACGCGCTTGATTGCGACCTTCTTCTTGAAGCCCTGGACGCTCGTCGCCTCCCCGAGGAAAACCTCGGCCATCCCTCCCGCTTCGAGTTTCTCGATCAGGTTGTATCGCTGATCGGTCATTGCCGGTCGCTCGCCCTCCCTGCAGGCGTCATTCTATTGTCCTTTGCGGGGACCAGTCGGGTCAAGGAACGGATGAGCATTGACACAACGCCCCTCCGGCGCTTGACTGCTCCCGTGTCCCGATCGCCCAAGCCCCTCCGAATCGCCCCCTCGGTCCTTTCAGCGGATTTTGGCCGTCTTGAGGCCGAAGTCCAGGCGGTGGACCAAGCCGGCGCGGACTGGATTCACGTCGATGTCATGGACGGCCGTTTCGTGCCCAACATCACGATTGGCCCCCTGATCGTGAAAGCGATTCGCTCCGCGACGGAAAAGGTGGTCGATGTCCATCTCATGATCGTCGAACCCGAGAAGTATGTTCAGGCATTCGCCGATGCTGGGGCGGACGTCATCACTGTGCATGCCGAGGCCTGCACGCACCTCCACCGCACACTCCAGCAGATTCGGGCGCTCGGGAAACGGGCAGGGGTCTCGTTCAATCCGCACACTGCGCCCGATTGCCTCCCCTATATTCTGCCGGACGTCGACCTCGTTCTGGTCATGAGCGTCAATCCCGGCTTCGGTGGGCAGAGCTACATACCTTCGGCCACGTCCAAGCTGGCGCAGATTCGAGATATGATCGATGAAGCCGGCCTCGATATCGATCTGGAGGTGGATGGGGGTGTGAAGCCAGGCACCGCGCGTCAGGTCATCGAAGCGGGCGCCGACGTCATAGTCGCTGGCAGTGCTGTCTTCGGCCACGAGGACTACGTTGCGGCCATCGCGGCCATCAGAAAGGATGGCGAGTGAACGACGATTCCTCGCTGACTACCGTGGTCGTGAACCGAGGGGCGACCAAGCGCAAACTCCGCAAGAGCCGAATCGTCGTCGAGGACGGACCGGAGAAGGGTACACGGCTGGACATCGCCAGCGAGCGCGTGACGATCGGTCGGGGAGTCGTCTGCGACGTCACGCTCAGCGATACGTCTGTCAGCGGCACTCATTGCGAGATCATCGCCAGCGAAACCGGCTTCCTGCTTCGCGATCTTGGCTCCAGCAGCGGAACATGGGTTGCCGGTGTACGCGTCCGCGAAGCTTGGCTCGAACCGGGCATGCCGATTCGCGTGGGCCGAACTGTCATCCGTTTTGAGCACGGCTCCGGTTCCGTCGAGATCGACGTCAGCGGTCGGGAGCAGTTCTATGACCTCATTGGTCACGGTGTCCGCATGCGTGAGATCTTCGCGGTTCTCGAGAAGGTGGCTGCTTCAGACCTTACCGTTCTCGTCCGCGGCGAAACCGGCACGGGCAAAGAGCTCGTCGCCCGCGCAATTCACCGCGCATCGAAGCGCGTGCAGCGCCCGTTGGTCGTCCAGGATTGCAGTGCGATCCCCGCGAACCTAATAGAAAGCATCCTCTTCGGGCACGAGCGCGGCTCGTTCACAGGGGCAGCCGACCGCAGGCGCGGCTGCTTCGAAGTCGCCGACGGAGGCACTCTGTTCCTCGACGAGATCGGCGAGCTAGACCTGAGTCTCCAACCCAAGCTGCTCCGGGTGCTGGAGACTCGGGAAGTCCAGAGGGTCGGCGGCACCAAGATGATTCCGGTGGACGTGCGCGTTATCGCCGCAACCAATCGAGACCTGAGGCAAATGGTCAACGAAGGGACGTTCCGAGAAGACCTCTACTACCGACTCAGCGTCGTCGAGGTCGGTCTCCCGCCTCTGCGCGAACGCCCCGAAGATGTTCCATCCCTCGCGCAGCAGTTCCTCGAAGAATCTGCACGGCGCGGGCCACAAGGGGAGGGCAGTCGCTACACCATCACCGACGACGCCATGACGAAACTCAAAGCGTACCCGTGGCCGGGAAACGTCCGTGAGCTCAAGAACACAATCGAGCGCGCCGTCTCCCTAGCGAATGGCACTGAGCTCGGTATGCACGATCTCCTGCCGGCGTCCCAGAAGATGCCTCCGGTGTTGCTGCCCGGCGGCACCGCCGAGCAATTCGTAGACGATGACACGCCTTTCAAAGACGCAAAGCAACGCGTCATCGACGCATTCGAAGTGCAGTACCTCAAGGCGCTCCTCGACAAACACGGGGACAACATCACCCGAAGTGCCAAGGCTGCTGGCCTTACTCGCTACCACCTCCGCGAACTTGCCAAGCGCTACGGCCTACGTGGCGAAATCGACGGGTCCGACGGAGACTGACGCGCGCGGCCACGTACCCGCACGTCAGCTTGCCCGCTCAGAATCGCGGATCTCCGCGAGCCCGGAGTGCTGGTTTCTTGAAGTCGAGTCGGAGAACGTCTGGGAAGATCATGCCCCGTTCTCGACCGCGAGCCTTACTCGTTGCTCAAAATCACCAAGAACGCGGCAAAACCAACAGGCCGCGCGGCCTGTTGGCTCCACGAGATTGACCGAGATACCCGCCGCCCGCCTATAGTAACAACATGGGTGGGGCCGCCTTCTCGTTGATCGCTGCGTTGGCGCTGTGTTGGCCGATGACCGCGTTCGCGGAACCGACCGCCGGACAGACGGCCGTGCCGGCTCCCTACTGGGCGAAGTCGATCGAAGTCGTGAACGACGGATCCCCTGTGATGGTCGAGCCCGACTCTGAATCTCGGCGACGGGGTACGGTCGGCGCCGGCACACGGCTCGGCTTCAAGCGGCGTGTCTTTGGCAAGAGTTGCTCCACGGGCGCTTGGTACGAAACGACCGATCTGCTCTACATCTGCGAAGCAAACGTAGAGCCTTCGCCCAACCTTCCCGGGCCCGGGATCGACGAATGGGCGGCGAACGGCAAGCGACTTCCCCAACGCTACGCTTTCGTCAAGTTCGACGGCACCCGCGCCTACGCCCACCCAAGCGACTACTTCCGCAACGACTACGTCGAAGCATTCGGCAAGAGCTTCGGAATCGTCATCACCGGCGAGCAAGTCTACCAGGGCATCGAGTTCGTTCGCACTCGTCGACACCTTTGGATCGAACGCGGTTCCGTGCATTTCGTCGAGGGCAGCCCGTTCGTAGGCGAAAAGCTCGAACCAGATCGTGCGCTCGACATTGCATGGGTGTCCAAGCGCCCGGCCAAGGTGTTCGACAAGCCCCACGGTCGAACGCTCGAGCGCCTAGACCGACACACGCTCGTACACATCCAAAGCGAAAAGGGCCGCTGGGTGCGCCTTCGTTCCGGAGGCTGGATGCAACGCGCCGCCCTTGCGCGGCCCGAGCTCATGCCGCCACCGGACGGCGTTGGTCCCACAGACCGCTGGATCGACATCGATATCGAGCAGCAGCTTCTCGTCGCCTACGAGGGTCCCACGCCCGCGTTCGCAACTCTGGTGTCCACCGGCCGGAACACAAAGGAGTCGGAAACCCCCCGGGGCGTCTTTCAGATCTGGGTCAAGCTCGACTACTCCGACATGGACGACCTCGAGCGCACCGACGTCGACAAGAACTACGCCATCCAAGACGTTCCTTGGGTGCAGTTCTTCAAAGGCTCTTACGGCTTCCACGCGGCCTTCTGGCATGACGACTTTGGCCGCCGTCGCTCTCACGGCTGCATCAATCTTTCCCCGGGCGATGCCCGCTATCTCTTCTCGTTCACACATCCCGTTCTGCCGCCCGGCTGGAACGCCATTCTTCCCGTGCCTGAGGATCGCCCCACGACCGTGCAGGTCCGAGCCAGCCACTGACACCGAACAGGCCGCACGGCCTGTTGTTTTCTCCACGAATTGATCGGTTCACACGCAACTCCCACGACGCTCGCCCGATAACAGGGCGTGGTCTTCGTTGAGTACATCGTTCTGCTGGGAGTCGTCGTTCTGGCGGCGGGTCTAGCGCTCTACGGACTCGGCGTACCGCTCGTGCAGGCTTTCTACCTCACGAAGCTCTTCATTCTTCTACCCATTCCCTGAGGCAACAGGAGGCGCTCGTGAAAAACGATCCAACCAGCATCCCGAAGCTCGTGGCAGACAAACGCGGTCTCACCACGGTCGAATACATCATCGTTCTCGGCCTCGTCGCGGTCGTGGGCATCGCCGCGTGGCAGCAGTTCGGTGAAACCCTCACTGGCGAAATCCAGGCCGCCGACGGCTACATCTCCGACGTCGTTCAATAGGAGGAGCCGCGTGTTTGATCTGATTCCCATTGCGATGGTGCTCGCGGTGATAGTGGCTGCCACCGCGGCGGTTTCCGATGCTCGCTCGGGCACGATTCCGAACTGGATCACGCTGCCTCCGATCGCTGCGGCCCCGCTCGCCTATGCGGTGGTGCTTGGGCTCGAGTACGGGCTTCAATCACTGGCATCGTCGTTCGTTAGTGGCGTCGCCCCTTATCTGATGTTTCGTCGGCAAGCCATGGGAGGCGGCGACGTGAAGCTCTTTGCGGCCCTGGGTGCCGTTGCGGGCTTCGATCCGCTCGTAGGTGTGCGAATCCAGCTGACAGCATTTGCGCTGGCCATGTTTTTCGCCCTCTGCCGCCAAGCTTGGCGCGGCAGGCTGCTCACCACCCTGGCCTCGGCTGCTGCGCTGCCGCTGAATCGCGTCCTTCCTCTGCGATACCAGCTTCGCGTAACGGACGATCTGAGAACGCCCATCCGAATGGGTGGAGCGATTCTTCTAGCCACGGTGACGTCGTCGCTACCCTACGTCCCCCGCACGTGGGGCGGCTCATGACCTCCTCGGAAATGGGGCCGACGGGTCTCCTTCGCGATCTACGTGGCGTGGTCTTCCTGGAGTTTCTCGTCGCTTTCGTCCCCGTCTGGACCTTCGCTCTCTGCATCTTCCAGCTTGCGTTGATCGTTCGTGCAAACCTGATGGTGAAGCACTCAGCCGCCGCCGCCGCCCGTTCGGCCGCCGTCGTCCTGCCAGATGATCCGGCCGAGTACGGCGGCGAACCCGAGATGAGTGTTGGTCGAAATCTGGTTGCCGGCGACGACCTCCGGTCGGCTCTCGGTGGGATCTCTTCTGCCCTGCGGTCGCCTTCGACGCACGCCATGGCCCAAGCGCTCTCTGGGCGCGCTCTTGTCAGCGTTGGCAGATCTAGACTCAACACAATCCGGCTCGCGGCGCACGTTCCCCTCATGCCGTTGGCGCCGCTGAACGTGGGAAGGGATGCCCGCCCCAGTCTTCGAAAGGCGCTGGGGGGTCCGGGGTCACTGGGGAGCGCACTCTACTACCAACCTTTTGCGGTCGCCGTGACCTTTCCCGATGCGAATGGGGGCATCGTCGCCGGGCCTGAAGTCACCGTCCGCATCACCTACGCCTACCAGTGCGACGTACCGCTCGCCCGCCGGATCCTCTGCTCCCCGTTTGACCAACTCGACAACCCCTTCGACTGGGATCAGTCCTTTCTCTCCTTCGCGCAGAGCCTTGTCGGCGGCCGGTTTCGGGAGCTACAGCACCAATCGACAGCGTTAGTCCACAGTGCCCCGTATCAGTACAAGGCGCGCGGCTCATGACTACGCGCTGCCGACACTCGATCGTCCGTGAGACCGAGGGCGCCATGATGCTCATGTCGCTCTTCCTCGGTCTCCTCTTGATCGGAGCCCTCTACTACATCCTCGGCATCGGCGACGCGTTGCTCTACCGTCGGGTCATGCAGGATGGCGCCGACTCAGGTGCGTTCGCCGCCTCGGTTATCGCGGCCAAAGGAATGAACCTGCATGTCCTGCTCAACGTCGTCATGGCCGTCACCGCAGGTGTGCTCTTGGTCATTCGCAGCGTCGAGGTTCTCCTAGAGATCGTTCTCGCGATACTCGCCGGTCTGGCGGCATCGGTCGTACTCGCTCCAAAGGCGCTCCCCCTGATTGCCGCGCTAAGCCCTGCAGAAGCCGCCGTCGAAAAGATTGGCGACGCAGTCGAACAATTCGTTCGCATCGCGCACGACGCGCTGGACGTCGCCCATCATGCCGTCCAACGCGGCTACCCTTTGCTCGCAGAGGCGCGCGCGGTGGACATGATGGCGTTTCAGGATGCCTATGATCCGCCGGTCTCGGCTGGCTTCGTCGTTCCTTTGCTCGGACCGAGGCTACCGAAAGGCGGGCGAGGCTTGCCGGTGGAGAAGGTCGACATCGGAATCTCGTGCGACCGCGTTGCGAACGCTTTGGGCAATCGTCTCAGCAACGTCAACTCCAAGGTCCCCAAGTGGTTGTTGAAGTTTCTCGGCGGAGTCGTCGCCAAGGCACTTCGACTGGGCAAGCGCCGGACCTGTGTCGACGATGTCGTTGAGTCACCGCGCGGCGTGATCGGCGACAGGGAGGACGGCACGACGGTGTGGCTAGGGCACGAGGAGTTCCAGTATCGGGCCTACGCGATTGGTCGTGACCCCCATTCGGGTCACTGGCAGACCGGCGAGCGCGGCATTCGAGTAGCACAGGGCGGGCGGACTGACGGTCGAAACGGAGCCTACGGATCGCATGCAGTAGGCCGCGTCAGTTTGGCGCAATCCGAGTACTACTTCGACGGTACGGAGAACAAGTCCGAGTGGTTGTGGAAGCAGCGTTGGCGAGCGCGCCTCCGACGATTTCGGATCTCGCGCGGTTTGGTTCCTTCCGGAATTACCGGCGCCTGCTCGGCCGCGGGGGGTCGGGCGCCTCATCGAGGCCTCACAGCCATCTGCGATCTCGTCAGGGATTTCTCGATCAATGCCATCTCCGCCCACTGAAAGGACTGAGTCATGCAGCCGCGCGCCAATCTACTAGCCAACGACACGGGTGCTGCCTTCGTCGAGGCCGTGGCTGCGGTGCCAGTCCTGGGAGTCATTCTTGCTGGTGTCTTGGCGCTCAATGCGATGTACGGCGCGAAGCTCGAAGCCAAGGCGCGTGCGAGGCGCGTCGCGTGGCTGGAGGCGGATTCGGGTCGCTGCCCGGCGCAGTCCTGCGCAGGCCCAGGTTGCCAGGCAATCGTGGCGGAGATGAGGGCAGGCGGCCTGGACGCGCTGAGCACTCAGCGGGACGGCAGGTTCTCCCTCGCCTCCTTTGTGGGGAGCGTGAAGGAGTTCTTCCTTGGGAGGGCGACTACAGGCCTAGGCACCGCGAATGCGCCGACTCCGAAGTTGGTGAGCTCGGGCCGAACCGAGCATCGAGGCGCAACGAGCCTTCTCTGCAACGCCAGACCCCGACTCATGAATTCGGGGGGTTCCATCCTCGACCATGCCTGCTCAACCGACCTGAGCACCACGGAGTACGCTAGTGAAATTTGCCGGTAGTCGATCCCTGCTGCGGTCCGTCCGACTCGCTCCCATGTTCCGTGTGACCGCCCTTGTCTCAGTCGCCGCGGCGCTCACTTGCGCGCTCCTACTCAGGGAAGCTCGGGCGCAGCTCGATGGGGCGATGCACGGCCTTGGCTCGAGAGTGATGGCGTTCCCCGAGGCGCCATCCATCGAAGTTCGAACCCTTCGAATCAACGGAGTCGAGGTCAATCTCCGGACGGAAGTCGTCGAGGCATCTCTGCTTCGCGTGCTTCACCACTATCGAGGTTTGTGCAGCAGCGCGGGCTCGGGTGGCGGCGACTACGGATCGATCCTCGCGGCCCTTGCTACGCGCAGCGGCAGCACCGACCGCGACGGATACGTTGCCTGCGTGGCGACTCGAGTGGGCGACCTCGGGACGCTCGTCGAGCGACTCGTGCGGTTCGGGCAAACCTGGAACCTCGCCGAGGTTGGACCGCTTCGCTACGCGTACGCCTCGCGATCCGCGGACCGCCCGGAAGACCAGACGTTCCTTCTCACGATGTGGGCCGACGCATCGCTCGACCTCCATGACCTCCTACCGATCGGCCAAGATGACGCGAAGGGGGCCGACCCCGAGGGCGTGCCTAGGCCGCCGCGCGCCCGGCGCATCCTCTCGGCTACCGAGGACTCGGCGCCTTCCGGTGTCTTCGTCTACCTCGCAGAAGTGGCACCTGCGGTCGAGTTGATGCGCGCGTACCGGAGCGCCCTGTTGGCGGCAGCTTGGAACATCCTCGAGCGAAGCCCGGGCGAGTCGCTTGAGCTGAGCGGAGTTCGCATCCTTTCCGCAGAGAAGGATGGGCGAACCCTCAGCATGCTGGCCCACGCCGGCGATTCCAACGCGACTGTGGTCAGTCTTCTCGTCTCGGAGGCGGAATAGTGGAACGAGCCGACCGCTCCACCAACCTGCCGCTATTGGCATCAATCGCCGTCGCCGTGCTCGGGGGCGCGCTCCTCGCGCTGTATGTACGGCAATTCCAACACACCGCGGTTGGAGGCACGCCAGTCGCGTTGTTGGCGTTGCGGAAGAACGTCCCCGCCGGCGAGCCGATCAGGGACGAGATGCTTATCGCTCACACTGTGCCAGAGAGCTACGTCGAGTCACGGCAGGTACTTGCATCGGAGAAGCCGCGCATCCTGGGTGTGCGAACCGCCATTGACCTCGAGGCGAATCAAACGCTCGCTTGGACCGACCTCGCGAGCACTCGTCGCGATCGCGCCTCGTTGTCCACACGGATTCCGCCGGGATTGCGAGCGATGAGCATTGAGCAGAGCGGCCGGCGGGCTTTTGGCGAGCTCCTGCGGCCTGGCGATCGCGTTGACGTTCTGCTGAGCAAGGTGAGGCCCGAACCCGACGCTCGCGCGGTAACGATCCCGCTACTGCAAAACATCCTCGTCCTTGCGGTGGGCAACGACCTCGGAGCTACCTACGTAGAGAGTGAGCGGAGTCGGACGGATTTCGTGACGCTGCTTCTTTCGGTGGATCAGGCGAGCCTCCTTGCCCATGCGAAACGGGACGGCGAGCTCAGCCTGACGTTGCGCAACGAGAGCGACCTCGAGATCAACGAAAGTTTGCCGGAGACCGACGACTTCGACGTTCTCGTTCAAGAAAGGCGCGCCCGAAAGCAACGTCGATTGTTGATCGAAAGGGTCGACTAGATGCGTGGCGCGACCATCCGGGCATCGCTTGTTGCGGTCGCGATCCTCTTTGGATCGCAACAGCCGCTCGTCGCGGATGCCGAGGTGCAAGAATCGAGGGAGATCGTTCTGCGCGTCGGCGAGCAGAAAAGCCTGTCTGCGCGGGGAGTACGCAGCTACTCCGAAGGGGATCCAGGGGTAGCTGACGTCCGCGTGACCCGCGACCAAAGCCGTTTCGTCATCGTCGGGAAGCACGAAGGCACCACCTCGTTACTGCTCATTCACAACGATGGCGTGCAGGTTCAGTACACCATCCGCGTCATCGCATCGGACGCCTCCCGGGGCTTTGGCCAACGAGAGAATATCCGTCTGGACCTGTACTTCGTGCTCATACAGGATCGATACACGCATCAAATCGGTCTCAATTGGCCTGGCAACATTGGCAGCACCATCACGCCTTCGCAGGCTGCCATCGCGATAACAGGCGGCTCCGGCGTACCGACCCAGAGCGCGTTTCAAATCTTGCCACAGACCTTCCTGCCTAGCTTCGACCTCGCGCAGGCCAAGGGATGGGCGAAGATGTACCGCCAAGCGACTTTGGTCACGGCCAACGGAACCGAGGCTGTCTTCACCGCGGGCGGTGAGTTCAATGTCCAGATTCAGAACAACCTGACCGTCGACGTCGAATCCATCGAGTTCGGGACGAAAGTGTCGGTACTTCCCCGATACGATGCGAGAAGCGGCCGCATCGAGCTCGAGATCACTGCCGACGTGTCCGACCTCGATGCCTCCCGGGGGATCCAGGGAATACCCGGTCGGGTCACATCCCACGTGGAAACGCTGGTGAACCTAGAGCTCGGTCAATCTGTTTCGTTGGCAGGCATCAGAGCTCGTACCGAACGACGAAGGAAGGACGGCATTCCCGGTCTAGCGATGGTGCCCTTCATTGGTGCCCTCTTTGGAACCCACGCCCGGGAGTTCACCGACGACGAGTCGTACATGCTCGTCGTGCCGTCGGTCGTTGAGCCGGTTAGCATGAGCCAGCGTGATCGCGTTGAAGAAGCGCTTCGAGTCTACGAGAGTTTTCACGGCGGCGTGAGCTCCTACGATCTTCTGGACCAACCGCGGCCTGGTGTCGAAAATTCCCGTGGAAGCGGGCCCCGATGAGCGAGGGCTTCTTGGTGCGAGTGAGGAGCCCCGACGGTGAGCTCAGTGAGTTGGTGGTCCCGATTGAGGACTCCCTTCTGGTTGGCCGCGACGCCGCGTGCGACGTAGTGTTGCCTTCACCCGCCGTCAGCCGGTTCCATCTAGAGGTCGAATGGCATGTCGACGGGCTTCGCCTGACGGATCGATCCTCCAACGGGACGCTGGCGGGGGATCTCCGTGTTCATCGGGCGACAGCGACGGTGCCGCCGCATGTAGGTCTCCAGGTTGGCCCCTACACATTGCGCGTCGCCTCACGACCGTCCGCGGCAGAGCTTCGACATGCCTCGCCCGAGCTCCGTCGCCGAATTCATAGAGCGTTGCTCGACCACCTCGATCTAGCCTCGCTCGACGCCACGAACATGGACGAGTCGGCGCTGCGCCCACGCGTCGTGAACGCGCTCGAGCTTATCGTCGCGAGCCACGCACGAGAGGTTCCAGAGTCGCGGGTACGCGAGCGCCTCGTCGCGGAGATGACAGATGAGGTCTTGGGGCTTGGGCCGCTTCAAGAGCTGCTGGACGACGATGCGGTGTCAGAGGTCATGGTCGTGGACCCGGAGACAATCTACGTCGAGAAACACGGAACCATCGAGCTCACCTCGCTCCGCTTCATGGACGACGAATCCTGTCGATCGGTCATCGAACG
>JBATLA010000416.1:0-3388 GCA_049669945.1 Polyangiales bacterium
GCCTATCGTCTGCAGGGGGCGCGGCTCGCGCCCTGGTTCGCCGAATGGGGCATCTACGTGCTCGGCGCATTCGTTGCAGCCTGGGCCGCGCGTGGCATCTGGCTATCCAAAGAAGGGGAGCGTGCCCGTGCATGGTGGGAGCGAGGCGCACTGGTTTGGGTGATCGTGGCCTGCGGAGCCGCATGGCTGAATTTCGGCGTCTTTCATAGCTCCCGGATCGTCCACTACTGGGACACATTCCACTACTACGTTGGTTCGAAGTACTTCGAAGAGAACGAGTACGAGCGCCTCTACGAATGCGTGCTCGCCGCTGACTACCAAGAGCGCGGTACCGCGGATCTCGAGAAGCGCAAGATCCGCGACCTGGTCGACAATCGCTTGCACTACCTCAGCGAGGACGACGCCTTGCGCTATCAGAAGAGGTGCGCGGAGCACTTCTCACCCGAGCGCTGGGAGGCGTTTCGGCATGACACCGCCTCGTTTAGAACCGTGATGGGGTCCGGCTGGTGGAAAGAGATGTTGATGGATCATGGCTACAACGCGAGCCCGATCTCCAACATGGTCGCTGCCTTCCTCACGAACATCGGGTGGGAGAGCCAGATCCCGCAAGTGACCTCTTCACGTGCCTCGCCCGATGACCTCAAGACGTTTCGTAAGCGCATCCTTCGTTACACGATGATCGACCTCGGCCTCTACGCCGCAGCCTTCCTGATGATTTTTTGGGCGTTTGGTCTCAGGGCCACCTCGCTTTCGGTGCTGCTCTGGGGATGCGGGTATCCGTGGGCGTATTTCTGGACTGGGGGAAGCTTCGCGCGCGTCCCTTGGTTCTTCATGGCGGTAGCCGCTGTGTGCCTGTTGAAACGCGGCTTCCCGTTGTTGTCCGGATTTGCGCTCTCGTGGAGCGCGCTCTTGCGGCTGTTCCCCGCGGCCCTGGCCGGTGGTCCGATTGCCGCCATCATCGATCGGTTCATCCGACGAAAGAAGATCGAGCGGCCATGGCTCAACACCACCGACCAGCGCTTCATCATTGGCGGCGTGCTCGGCCTGGTGGTGCTCATCGGCGGGAGCATGGCGGTCAACGGCGTCGACGCCCATTCGCAGTTCCTTTCCAACACGCTCAAGCACGCTGAGACCCCACTCACGAACCACATGGGGCTCCCGACGATGCTCTCGTACAAGCCGAGCACGGTGGGCCGCTACACCAAGGATCAGAGCCTCGAAGACCCCTGGGCGAAGTGGAAGCAGAAGCGCAAGGAGATCAAGCACGACCGCCGATGGCTCCACGGCCTGTTGCTCCTCGGAATGTTCGTGCTCCTCGCGCTCGCGGGAAGACGGCTCGCGGAATGGGCGGTGTTGGCGGGAAGCACGATCCTGATCATCGGCTTCTTCGAGCTGACTTGCTACTACTACAGCTTCATCGTGTTGATGGCCCCGCTCGCGATTGAGCGCTTGCGGTACTCCGTCGCGATGATCTTGATGGTCATGGCGGGGCTGTTCTTGCAGTTCTTCATCGGCTGGTACGATGAGCAATACACAGCCGAAACCGTCATCGTCCTCGTAGCGCTCGTCTACATCCTGATCGACGTCGTCCGGGACCCGCTTCCCGAAGGCTCCCCGGCCAATGCGGCCGAGCCGACGGCGTAGTTGCAGGGCCCCTCTCCGAGCCTTACCCTCGGCGGGTTAGACAGGTTCACGTGATCGCTGGTGCGCATTTGCGCACGGGAGGAAAGTCCGAGCTTCACAGGGCAGGATGCCAGGTAACGCCTGGTGGGGGTGACCCCGAGGAAAGTGCCACAGAAAGCAAACCGCCTCGCCGCCGCAAGGCTACGGGGTAAGGGTGAAAGGGTGAGGTAAGAGCTCACCGGGCTGGCGGTAACGTCGGTCGCACGGCAAACCCCATCCGAAGCAAGACGAAATAGGGAGGCGTTCGAGGGCGGTCCCGCCCGAGTCTCCGGGTAGCGTTGCTCGAGGCCGATGGCGACATCGGTCCCAGAAGAATGATCACGACCCGCGCCTCGGCGACGAACGCGGGCACAAGACTCGGCTTACGAACCCTCTAACCACGGCGCCTCGCTCATGCGGGGCGTCGTGCTGTTTTAATGGTCGAGTCGTCATCACATTTGACTCGGTTTCACGGATTGGGATACTCGCGTCCCATGAGTGTCTTTCCTCGCTGCGTCGTGCTCATCTCCATCTTGCTCTCGGGCGCCCTGGGCTGCAGTAGCAGCGACGCTGAGTCCGGAGGCTCTGGCGGTCATGGAGGTGTCGGGGGCGCTGGTGGCGAGGGTGGCTCGGGTGGCGCCGAGGATCCGTTCTACGTCCCGCCGGACCCGCTGCCCTCCGAAGTGCCCGGCACCCTGATCCGCTCCGGGGAAATCCAGCCGTTCTCCGAGGGGACGAAGGCGTGGCGCGTGCTCTACGTGTCGCAGGCCGTCGACGGGACGCCGATCGCGGTGTCCGGTTTGGTGGCTGCGCCTGGCGGGGCTCCGCCCGAAGGCGGCCGCGACGTCGTCACCTGGTCGCACGGAACGAAAGGGGTGTTCGATCGGTGCACGCCCTCGAAAGGGTACCGAAGCGGCTTCCATGATTTCTTCGACATTGCGCCCGAGCTCGTCGCGGCGGGGTACGTCGGCGTGTCGACCGACTACGAAGGACTCGGCACGCCCGGCGTTCATCCATACCTCGTCGGTCCGAGTGAAGGTCGCGGCGTGCTCGATATCGTCAAGGCCGCGCAGCAAATCGAGGAAACGGGCGCGGGAAGCCGAGTGGTGATCTGGGGGCGCTCTCAAGGCGGGCACGGCGCGCTATTCGCGGGAGAGATCGCGCCGACCTGGGCTCCGAATCTCGACGTTTACGGCGTGATCAGTGCAGCGCCGGCGAGCGAGTTCAAGGCGATCATTCAATCGGGCGTCTTCTTGCCGGGCGCGCGCGGTTTCATTTGGCAACTCGCGATTGGTTTCGAGGCGGCCTACGCCGATCTCTCTATCGCGGATGTGTTCACGGGGGACGCACTCGTGGCGATTGAAACGCTCTTCGAGGACGATGCGTGCGGTGCCGAGTTTGGCGAAGTGGCATCCGGCTTCGATAACGCTGGCTTCGAAAACAATCCGCTCGATCTTCCGGCATGGGTCACGCGCCTCGACGAGAACTCTCCCGGCAACATCCCGACCGAGGTTCCGGTTTGGCTGATTCAAGGCGAGGACGACATGGTGGTTCCGATCTTGTTGACGAACGTGCTCGCCGAACGACTTTGCGACATCGGCAACGAAGTCGAATACGAGGTGTTCCCCGGGTTCGGTCACGACGACTCCACCAGGATGAACATGACCGACATGATCGCGTGGACCGCCGATCGCTTCGCGGGCGAGCCCGCTGCTACGACGTGCGC
>JBATLA010000417.1:0-1759 GCA_049669945.1 Polyangiales bacterium
CGTACTTCCCGAGGTCGGGCCCGACCCAGCGCGCCGCTTGCCAGCGCTTGCCATCGGTCGACACTTCGACCTTCGACACCGCCTTCGCCCCTCCGAACGCGACACCGGTCACGCGAAACTTCCCCGCGACGACGGGCGTCTGATCCGTAGGGGTTGTGATGAACGACTTCACTGGCATTTCCCACATCGCGGGTTGGTCGGGCGAGCCTTTGTCGCCAATGGCACGCATGCGGTAGCCAGTCTGCTGAATCTTCGCCGGCCCCTGCTCGCGGCTGAACGCGAGCTGTTTGACGAACTTGATTTGATTGCAGCCGAAGTACCCCGGCACGATGAGTCGCAGCGGACCACCGTGCGAGCGCGGAATGGGTTCGCCGTTCATCTCCCAGGCGAGCAGGCAATCATCGAGCGCCTTTTTTATGGGAATCGAGCGTTCGACGACGACCTGGTTGCGCTCGACGCCCTCTGGCAGGGGCTCGCCTCCAGTCGTGGTGAGGTAGCGCATGCCTTGGTCGACCCCGCCGAAGTGCTCGACCACCGCACGCAAGGGCACACCGCTCCACATCGCGCAGCCCGCCGCACCGACGCCCCATCGGGAACCGCTCGGCCCGTGTTTGTAGTACTTGCGTCCGTTACCAGAGCATTGAACCACAGTCGCCATCGTGGCGAGGCCTAGCTTCTTGAGCTCGTCGACCCGGATCTCGCCTGGACGCTTCACGCCCTCGATACGCGTGGTCCAGCCATCGCGGTCGGCAACAATCTCAGGCGGCGGAAGCGGCAAGTTTTGTCGGACGAAGAACGCGCTGGTCGCCGTGAGCACGCTCGTTCCGAGCTTCTCGCGGCGCGTTTCGAGCGTGAGCGGGTTGTCGCCGTGCTTGATGAAATTCGCCGGGTCCTTGTTGTCGGGGAGCGTCGGCTCCAGAACGCTGGGCGCAGGGGCGTCAGCCGAATCGATCGGTGCGGGCGCGCCGCTCTCTTTGCATCCAGCTACCGCGGTGAGGAGCGCGCCGCCGCCTGCGGTCAACGCGCCGACGACGAATCGCCGGCGTGCGGGGTCTGGGGATTGCTCGTGTTGCTTGCTACTCATACTCAGTTTCCTGCGATTTCGGGGGCAGACCACTTGCGTGCAAAGCACTTGGCCAACTCGGTCGCGGCGGGTTTGCCGCGGGGGGTGAAGCCCGGGTCGCGCGGGCCGCCAAAGCCAAACCAGTTCCAAACATAGAAACCCGAAACGCTTGGCGTCTCGGCGAACGCATCACAGAAGCCGCGGTAGAGACGCTGCTGGGCACCGAGGTCTAGCTCACCCGCAACGCCATCATCCCAGGGTCGCGCCGCTGCGTTGCTCTGACTCGTGTATCCGATTTCCGTAATCAAAACGGGCTTGCGAACGCGTCGGGCAAGCGCCTGGATCTCGTCGCGCGGTCCCCGCCACGCCCGCGCCAGGTCCGCGCCCGCCTTCGCCCCGCTGTTCGAGAGCGGGAAGTATGCACTCAGGCCGACCTCGTCTACCACGTCCCAGAACGGAACGTCATACGCATGATCCCAGTTGGCCGAATAGGTCAGCTTCCCGGGGAAGACGCGCCGGACCTCGCCGATGGTCGCGCGCCACTCCGCCTCGTAGCGTTCGAGCGAGCTAAGCTCCGAGCCGACAACGAAGCGATGGGCGTGCTCTGCCGCCGCAAGGCGCGCAAGTGGCAGGACCAAGTTGCGATAGGCTGCAAACCAGGCATCGAGGCCGTCAGCGGGCGAGATCACCCCGCGC
>JBATLA010000418.1:0-5530 GCA_049669945.1 Polyangiales bacterium
CTGCACGTCCTCGCGCTCCTGGGCCACCCTTCCGGCGCCCCGCGCAGCGGTTGTTGCGCGACCGAAGCCGCCGCGACCGAAGAGCGCGCCCAACACGGTCGCACCCATCGAGATGCCGGTCTGAAGCTTCTGCTGATCGTACTGGCTTTTCTCGCGGGCAACACGAGCCTGGGCGCGTCTTGCGCGATCCTGCATCCGCTGAATCTTCGTAGCGAAGCGGGCGCGGAGCTTGTCGACGCCGGCATCCCGAGCCTCGCGGGCCGCGAGCTGCACCCTCGCTGCGAATTCGGATTTGCTCTCCCCAGGCTTCGAGTGGAGCTTCAACGGTTTGCAGCGCCAAAGCGACTTCGGGCGCGACTGATAGACATGCGTCCGGATCTGCTTGCCGTAGCTTCGGAAGCGGGCCTTGCCCACCGAGCCAGGCGGTGGTGAGACGAATTCGGCGTCATCGGGGGCATCGTCCGTCAGATCAACGTCGTCGGGATCGAGGAGCTCCGCGGAGTCCCAGGGTGACTCCTCATCGAGCGGAGCGACGATCACGTGCTTTTCCCATGCGTCGAGCCCTTGCGAAGCGCGCACGTAGTGAAGCGTCACATCGGCGACGAGGTAGGGACGATAGGTGCCTGGCTCCGAGCTGAAGAACGCCTCTTCGATCCCAGCGGCGACCACGGGACGACCCGCTTTGGAAGCAGCCGCCGACCGCCTGGGTTTCTTCGCTGGGCCGTCGGCAGCTTGGGGCTCATCCGGGCTCAGACGCTTGATCTGCTTCCTCGTGAGCGGGCCGCGCAAGTACGACATCGCCCAGCGCGTATGGAAGAGAACCGGCCCGTCTTCGTGCGCGCTGTTCAAGAGAAAGACGCGGCTCCGAAGCCCGCCCAAGAGGGTTTCGATCTCGCCGCGATCGAGCGCACTGCCGGCTGCCGACGCCGCTCCCTCGAGACCATCCACGACCCGAGCGACGTCGCGCTCGGTTTGTAAGCGGCCCAAGAACCAGGTGCCGCAATTCGACAAGGCCTTGTAGTCGATGTCCACGGGATTCTGCGTCGCGAGCACGACGCCAAGGCCGTACGCGCGCGCCTGCTTGAGAAGCGTGAGCAAAGGCCTCTTCGACGGTGGCTCCGAGACGGGCGGCAGAAACCCGAAGACCTCGTCCATATAGAGGAGCGCGCGAAGGCTCGACGTGCCGGACTGGCTTCGAACCCACGACACGACTCGGTTCAGAAGCGTGCTCACGAAGAACATCCGCTCGGGCTCGCTCAGGTGGGCGATCGACAGGATGGTGATCCGGGGCTTTCCGTCCTCGGTCCAGAGCAGGCGCTGGATGTCGAGGGGCTCACCCTGCAGCCAGGCCGAAAACCCCGGAGACGCCAGCACACCATTGATGCGCATGGCGAGCTTCTGCCGCTCCGACGCAGGGTAAAACGATCCGAGATCCATGACCCCAACGCGATCGAAAGGCGGATCGGAAATCGCCCGGACGAGCTCGCCGAGTCCGAGCGACTCTCCCTCTGCCCAGGCATGCGCCAAGATGTTCGAGACAAGGATGTGCTCCTTGCTGTTGACCGGATCGGGATCGATCCCGATCAAGGCCAAAAGACTCGACACCGCCCCCATGATTTGGTCGCGCCGCGCATCGTCATCAGCGTCATCGTCCGGCGGGTCGAACGACTCCAGCACGCGGAGCTGGCGTCCGGCAGAGCTTCCCGGCGTATAGATCCCGATGTCGACCGCATTCCGGAACCGCGAGATCCGCGCGCCGTCCTGACCCCATTCGGCGAGACCGTCCCGCCAAAGCTTGGATACCACTTCGGCGTGCTCGGCGACGCTTCGACCCTTGCGCTCCGCCTCGGCGGGATCGATCCACGGTTCGAAATCGCCCGCGCGAAGCTCCGGAAACGTCAGCATCAAGTTGCCGAGATCCCCCTTTGGATCGATGCAGAGCGCGGGGATGCCGTCGATGGCGGCTTCTTCGAGAAGCGTGAGGCAGAGCCCCGTCTTCCCACTGCCCGTCATCCCAACGCACACCGCGTGTGTCGTCAGGTTCTTGCTGTCGTACAGAACCGGAACTTCGTTCGGTTCGCCTAGCGCGGTGTCGAAAAGTCGGCCGAGGTAGAGCTTGCCGAGCTTTTCGAAGTCGATCAACGGGTCAGCTCCTGCGCGATCAGCAGCCTCCGCGCCATCTCGTATTCGTAGAAGCTCACCATCTTCGTGTCCAAGACGCGTTGAAACTGATCATTGGCGGACTTCCTATCTCCGGCAATGAAGAGCCGAGTCGCCTCGTAGTAGAGCGCCTCGGTCTCCTCGCCAAGACTCGTCGCGACGCTGACGAGATCCTGGTAGTCGAGGTCACCTGCGCCGAAGCTCGCGAGCTTGCCCCACCAATTGGAGTTTTGCCCCAAGCGTCGAAGGAGATCGCTGTGCTCTTGCATCGGCGGTTGGTCCGCCCGCGCCGCAATCAGCTGAATCCACAGGGTGAAGTAGACCTTCCACTCCGGCGGGAGCGTGAGCTGGAGCTGCGACCGGCGCCACACCGACGACGCGAGCTCCAAGTCGGGCGCCGCGGACACGAGATGCGAAAGGATGGTCGCGTAGACGTCTCGCCATTGCGGGGCGTGCGACATCGCGCTCTCGAATGCGTCGACTGCCGCTTCATGACGGCCGAGTTGATCGAGCAACACGCCTCGTCGCATCTCGACGAGCGCGCCCGTGGGGCCTTCGACTTGATCGCGCGCCGCGGTCCACGCTTTCAACGCGTCTTGATAGCGTGCGGTCATCTCCTCGGACTGCCCTCTCGCACGGGCAACATCCCCCATGTGCTCGAGGATCTCCGAGCGACGGAGCTCGTCGGGAAGCGAGTCGCGGGGCGTCAGCTCGAGCGCCCGGCGATATTTTTGCTCGGCTAGATCGAGTTGGCCCGTGCGTTCGAGCAGCAGCCCGAGCTGAAGCAGCGCCGATGGGTCCTCGTCTTTGGCGATGCTCACTTCGAATCGCCGCTGCGCTTCCTCGGCGTGTCCCGCGTTCATCTCGAGCATGCCGATCAGAAATTCGAGACGGTTGGGCGCGATCGGCGGTTCGGACGCAGGCCAACGCTTCTGCCGTTCCTCGAGGATCGTCTCGGCGCCCCTGGCCAGCGATCCCGAACGCTCCGGGTGGGGGTCGTTGAGCCTCACCTCGATGAACTCGTCCAGTTGCCCGAGCGCTTCGTCGTAGAGCTCGATCATGTCAGGGGCGAGGCCGATCGCGATCACATACCAAGCCGTCGCGTCCGCGAATTGCTCGGCATCCGCGGCCACGCGGGCCATGCAAGTCGGGAAGCGATAGTCCTCGGGAAACCGAACGAGCGATGCGCGGCAAAGCCCTGAGGCGACGTCGGAGCGGGCAACCCGATAACCCTCGACGAGCTCGAAGGTGGCGGCTGCCGACGAAGCATCGTTGCCCCGGGCGGCGCGCATCAGGTCGAGAAGGCGCAACTGGAGCTCGCCGCCTCCCATGGATTCGACCTTCGAGATCGCGTTTTCGAGGTCACCGTGGGTGAGGTACACGGCGGCCACGTTGAGGGGCGCCAGACGCAACTGCCGCTCGGCGCCCATGCCGAGACGATGCCGTGTTTCCGTGCTCTCCGCGGCGACCGCGTCGCGACCAGCGATGTGAAGCCCCGCAAGCGTATCGAGAACCTCGGGCGCAGGAGTCAGCTCGGCGTGTCTCGACCACACGGAGATGAGGCCGGCGTACTGCTCGGACACCGTGTCGAGATTGGAACGCGATTCACGTCCCCATGTAGCGACGGTGTCGTAACGGCCTCGGTAAAACTCGTCGTCCGTGAGGTGTAGCAAGATGAAGTTCGCCGCGAGAACGTAGCCCTCGTCACCGAGATGCCCACCGCGCTCAGCAATGTAAGCGGCGATCGGCTGGACTCGTTGAGGCAGCACGCCGGCTTCGTAGTCCACAGGCGAGAGGAATGTCGTCAGCTGCCTCATCTCGCCGACGACTCCCTCGTAGTCCCCCACGTCGGCGAGGACCTGCGCCTTGTCGAGCACGGTGACGATCAAACGATCGCGAAGGTCGAGGCGCTCAGGGTCGGACTGCGCCATGCGTAGGAAACGGCGCTCGGCGTCCGGGTACTCCGCCTGTGCGATGGGCTCCGCACTCTTGACTCGCGCCCCAGTCGTTGCCGTCTTGGTGTGTGCGCACGCGGTGAGCAGGCTCAACCAGCCAAGAATGAACAGAAAACGTATTCTCATGCTGCCCAGCCGCTATAGCAGGGTCGGCCAGATTCGACAGGTCTATATCTTGCCTGACACCCCTCGGGACGTGTCAGGCTACGAGTGGTCGTGAAAGGATACCTCCGAGCCCTGCTGATCGCGATGGCGGTCCCGCTGCTGAATTACCTCTTCTTCGGACTTGCGGGTTTCCTGCAGCTGAGGAGTCTATCGCCGGACCTTGGGCGCGCTGTGGGCGCGGCGGCCAAAGCCCCGCTCAACATCGCACTCGTCCAGGCCGCGAGCGTCGGACTGATCTTCATCGTGGCGTTTCCGCACAAGCGCCAGACACAGGGCTTCTTGGAGTCCGTGCACGTGCGCCCTCTAGTGGGCGGTCTCGCGGCCATGTGCTTCGTCGGGGGGGCGTTCCTTCAGCTGCCGCTCGCGGAGATCGGCAATCTCGCGCAAGAAGTGTGGCCGGTCAGCTTCGACACCGTCGCGTACCGTCACCGCCTCCTGAATCCCACGACATGGTGGGGTGGTGTCACCGCGCTGCTCGCGTTCGTCTTGGTGGCCCCGGTGACCGAGGAGCTGCTCTTTCGCGGCTGGTTGATGCAAGACCTCCGCAGGCGGTACGGCACGACGCCGGGGCTCATTTGGAGCTCGGTCGTGTTCGGCCTCGCGCACATTGGACTTCCGTCGGCGGTTCCGTACGCGATCGCCGGAGGCCTCGTGCTCGGCGCGGTGGCCCTTCGCACCCGCTCGACCTTGGCGAGCATCGCGATGCACGCGGGCGTCAACGCGCTGCCTCTGCTTCTGCCGACCGCACTAGTCCGCATCGACGGCTTCAACACCCTCGACTCCGAGGTGGTGCACATCAGCCCCTGGCTCCTTGTCGTTTCGCTCGCCGGCGCTGGCCTGGCGCTGGCGATCATTTGGCGATCGACCGAAGGACAAGAAGGGGAAGAAGGGGAAGACCGAGAAGTCTGAGCCGCGCACTCGCCTCGGCGAAACGCTCACACGCGTTCGACGTCGAGGACGCCCTTGACCTTGGCGACCCCGCGCATGATCTCGCGTAAGCGATCGATGTCGCCAACACGGAAATGGAACAAGTTTTCCGCACGGCCATCCTTGGACAAGCACGACGCCTCCGAGATGCTCACACCGTTCGACGAGAAGACCGAAGAAACCGACGCCAAAATTCCTGAGCGGTCGTCGGTCATCACACGCAGCGACACCGGCAGATCGACCTGAACGTCGTTGCCCCAACTCACTTGCACGCGGCGCTCCGGGTCGAGCTCGAGCACACGCGGGCAGCCGCGCCGGTGCAC